>CAZWNI010000212.1:0-2498 GCA_964635385.1 uncultured Oscillospiraceae bacterium | reverse complement strand
CAAATAATTTATCCCAGTGTTGGAAGGAGAGGGGCTATGTTATTTTCAGACATTTCTATTTTAGCTTCAAATTTCACCATTCAGGAACACCAGTATGTAGCAGTAGACGGCAATGCCATCTGCTATGTGGGAAGCACCCTGCCCCAAGGGGATTTTGGTCCGGTGTATGACGGAAAGGGAAAACTTCTCCTTCCCGGTTTCGTCAACACCCACTCCCATTCTCCCATGACCCTGCTGCGAGGCTATGCGGAAAATCTGCCCTTGGACCGCTGGCTCAACGAAAAAGTCTTTCCCTTTGAGGATCGGATTCAAGGGGAAGATGCGTATTACGCCGTACTGCTGAGCATTGCGGAAATGCTTCGCACTGGCACCACCTCTTTTTCGGATATGTACTTCTTTTCCGAAAACGTGGCCAAAGCGGTGGGGGACAGCGGCATCAAGTGCAATTTCAGCCGCTCCATAGTCAGCTTCGAGGACGGAGACATTCGCAGTCTTCCCAGCTTCCAGGAAAGCGAAAAGATGATAGAGCAGTATCACGGCGCCTTTGAAGGACGGTTTTTGATGGACATGAGTCTCCACGCCGAATACACCAACCGGATTTCCATTATGGAGCAGTTTGCCCAGGCGGCCAAAGATCACAACCTCCGGGTGCAGATCCACCTGTCTGAAACCAAAAAAGAACACGAAGAATGCAAACAGCGCCATGGGGGATTGACTCCCGCCCAGGTGTTTGCCAAAGCGGGGGTGCTGGACCAGCCCACTACTGCCGCCCATTGCGTCTGGGTGGAGGACGGCGACATGGAACTGCTGGCCGAAAAAGGGGTTACGGTAGCCACCTGTCCCGCCAGCAATTTGAAGCTGGGCAGCGGCGTCTGTAATCTGACCGGGCTGATGAAGCACGGGGTAAAGATTACCGTCGGAACCGATTCCGCCGCTTCCAACAACAACTTAAATCTGTGGAAGGAACTTTATCTGGCCGCCCTGCTGCCCAAAGGAATCACACACGACCCCACTGCCGTCACCCCTCAACAGGTGCTGGAAATGGCCACGGTACAGGGTTGTCTTTCCCAAGGACGAACGAATTGCGGCAAAATCCTAACCGGGTATCGGGCAGACCTGACGGTACTGGATCTTTCCGGCCCTCACATGACCCCAGCCACCGATGTGTTAAACAACTTGATTTACGCCGTCAACGGCTTTGACACCCTGCTCACCATGGTAGACGGCAAGGTGCTGTATGAAAACGGGGAATACCCCACCATTGACCTGGAACGGGTAAAATATGAAGTATCCCGGCGCACCTGCCGGATTATCGGGGAGGTGGCCCAGAGATGAAAACGCCGGCTTATTATGCAGATCAGCTTCGCCGGAGATTTTCCCTCCGCCCCACCACTGCGATTGTGTTGGGCAGCGGCTTTGCTCCTTTTGGAGAAGAACTGGAAGAACAGGAAGTAGTTTCATTTGAGGAATTGGAGGAGTTTCCCCGTTCCACTGCCCCCGGCCATCTCGGACGTTTTTTGGCCGGTAAAGTGAAGGGAGTACCGGTACTCTGTCTTCAAGGACGGCTGCACTATTACGAAGGCTACACCATGGAACAGGTGGTGCTTCCTATCCGGGTGATGCAGGCTTACGGCATTCGGCAGGTGATCCTGACCAACGCTGCGGGAGCCATCAATCTGGATTTCCACGCCGGAGAAGTGATGTTGATTACCGACCACATCAACCTCATGGGAACCAATCCCCTCATCGGCCCCAATGACAACACCCTGGGAGAGCGGTTCCCGGATATGACTCAGGCGTATTCTCCACGGTTACAGAAGCTGGCCCGAAACTGTGCCCAAGGGTTGAATATCCCCCTGCGGGAAGGGGTATATCTGGGCTGCACCGGCCCCAGCTTTGAAACTCCGGCGGAAATCCGTGCCTTCCGCATCTTGGGCGCCGACGCCGTAGCTATGTCTTTGGTACCGGAAACCATCGCCGCTGTCCACTGCGGGATAGAAGTTCTGGGGCTTTCCTTCTTGTCCAATCTGGCAGCCGGGGTATCCGGCCAGCCTCTCAGCGGGGAAGAGGTAAACCAGGCGGCGGAGCAAAACCGCTCCATGCTGACCCGGTTTTTGAAGGAACTGCTGGTTCACATGGGAACCGAAGCCTAAGTTAAAAATCAAACAGTCAAACCGGCCTTTTGCATCGCAGCAAAGGGCCGGTTTTTTCTTTTTTGGAAAAAAGCGCAAAAATCAGCCCTGTCATCTACAGACAACAGGGCCGACTTTATCGGATATCCAATTTAAGTTTGAATGGTCAACCTGCCATTAAGCCTGACGCTCTTTGATGGCAGCCTGTGCAGCAGCCAGACGGGCAATCGGCACACGGAAGGGAGAGCAGGACACATAGTCCAGACCGATGGAGTGGCAGAATTCCACGCTGGAGGGGTCGCCGCCGTGTTCGCCGCAGATACCCAAATGGAGTTCAGGACGGGTGGACTTGCCCAACTGAATGGC
>CAZWNI010000211.1:0-2503 GCA_964635385.1 uncultured Oscillospiraceae bacterium | reverse complement strand
CGGCTTTTTGAATATCCTGCTGAAGCTGAAAAAGGATTGGGAGCCGGATCAAATCGTCTTTACCTTTGACCGCCACGCCCCCACCTTCCGCCACAAGAAGTACGCCCAGTACAAGGCCAACCGCAAGGGAATGCCCCCGGAGCTGTTTTCCCAGATGCAGCCCCTAAAAGAGATCCTGTCCGCTTTGGGCTACGCCGTCCTGGAACTGGACGGCTACGAAGCGGACGATTTGCTGGGCACCCTGTCCCGGCTCACCGAAGAGCAGGGAGGAAGCTGCGTCATCGCCACCGGGGACCGGGACAGCTTCCAGCTTGTCAGCCAGGCCACCACCGTCTGCCTGGTCAAGACCAGGGAGCAGATCCCCTACACGCCGGAGAAAATCCGGGAGGATTACGGGGTGGAGCCACGGCAGATGGTTGAAATCAAAGCCTTGATGGGGGATTCCAGCGACAACATTCCCGGGGTGAAGGGCATCGGGGAAAAGACCGCCGTGAGCCTGATCCAGCAGTTCGGCAGCCTGGAGGGGCTGTATGGGAATTTGGAGGAGGCCAGGCTCACCCCCCGGGTGAAAAAGCTGCTGACCGAAGGGAAGGAAAGCGCCTACCTGAGCCGGGAGCTGGGGACCATCTGCCTCACCGCCCCGGTGGAACAGGACCTTTCCGCTTATGCCCAAAAGCCGGAAAACCGGGAGGAGCTGTACCGGCTGCTTACCGGGTTGGAACTGTTTTCCATGCTGCCCAAATTCGGGCTGGAGCAGGGGGAATACACCGCCGCCCCGGCGGAGATGACCAACCGGGTGGAATACACCCTGGCCCCGCCGGAATCCCTGGAAGAAGCCAGGAAGGATTTGGCCGGGCTGGATACCGTGGATTACCTTTTTACCCGTACCGGTCTGCTGGTGATGGGGGAACACACCGTCTACCCCTTTTCCCTCACCGCTTCCCAGGCCTTTGAAACCCTGGTGCTGGACAGTGAAAAACCCAAGCGCACCTTTCAGGCGAAGCCCGGCTACAAACTGGCCCGGAGCCTGGGGAAAAAGCTGGACACTGTGTGGGACGGGGAACTGGCGGCCTATCTGCTCAGCGTTTCCTCCAAGGGATACGAGATTTCCCAACTGGCGGTGAAATATCTGCCCCGGCTGGAGTTTGCCGGGCCGGAAGAAGGCCGGGAGATGGCCATTCTCCCCCACCTTTGCCCTGTCCTGGAAAAATTGGTACAGGAGCAGCAGATGGAGTTTCTGCTGACCCAGATTGAACTGCCTCTCTGCCGGGTGTTGGCGGAGATGGAGCAGGAGGGCTTTGGCGTAAACGCCAAGGCGCTGGAAGACTACGGCAGGGAATTGTCCGCCCAGGCGGAGGTGCTGCGGGCCAGGCTGTTTGAGTATGCCGGCCATGAATTTAACCCCAACTCCACCAAGGAGCTGGGAAAGGTGCTGTTTGAGGAACTGGGGCTGCCCCCTTTGAAAAAAACCAAAACCGGTTATTCCACCTCCGCCGAAGTGCTGGAGCAGCTCCGGGGCAACCACCCCATTGTCCAGACCCTGCTGGACTACCGGAAGCTCACCAAGCTCACCTCCACCTACACCGCCGGATTGATGAAGGTCATCGGCAGCGACGGGCGGGTGCATTCCACCTTTAACCAAACCGAAACCCGCACCGGACGGATCAGCTCCACCGAGCCAAATGTCCAGAATATCCCGGTGCGAACCCCTCAGGGCAGCCGTCTGCGGGAATTTTTCGTACCCCGGAAGGACTGGATTCTGGTAGATGCGGACTACTCCCAGATCGAGCTTCGGCTGCTGGCCCATATTGCAGGGGACGAGCATATGCTCAGGGCGTTCCAGGAGGGGGAGGATATCCACCGCCGCACCGCTTCCCAGGTGCTGGGCGTCCCCGTGAGCCAGATCACCCCTCAGCAGAGAAGCAGCGCCAAGGCCATCAATTTCGGCATAGTCTACGGCATCAGCGCCTTTTCCCTCAGCCAGGACATTCATGTGTCGGTGCCTCAGGCCAGGGCTTATATCGACGCCTACCTGAAAAATTTCAGCGGGGTGGCCAAATATATGACGGATATTGTGGAGTTTGCAAAGGAACACGGCTATGTGGAAACCCTCTACCACCGCCGCCGGGAGCTGGGGGACATTCGCTCCTCCAACCACAACGTGCGGGAGGGGGCCAAGCGCATCGCCTTAAACACCCCCATTCAGGGCGCCGCCGCCGACATCATCAAGCTGGCCATGGTGCGGGTCCACCGGCGGCTGGAACAGGAAGGGCTTCAGGCCCGGCTGATTTTGCAGGTCCACGACGAACTGATTGTGGAATGCCCGCCGCAGGAAGAAGAACAGGTAAAGAAATTGCTGAAAGAAGAAATGGAGCACGCCGCCGATCTGAAGGTGAAGCTGGAGGTAGATGTGCACAGCGGAAAGAATTGGCTGGAAGCGAAAGGTTGAATCCATGGTTCAACCTTAGCTTGTCGAAAAAGGTTCTTGATGTTTCCGGATTGA
>CAZWNI010000210.1:0-2508 GCA_964635385.1 uncultured Oscillospiraceae bacterium | reverse complement strand
GTGGAGATGTGTATCGCCCAGCCGATAGCAAGATTAGTAATCCACCGGCTGCATTTGTATCTGGACAGCAAAGAAAACGGTTAATACTGTTCTCCATCAGCGGCCACGCTCCCCGGCGTGGCCGCTTTTCCCATGCCCCGGCTCACGCCGGATAAGTCCGTTCCTGCGTAGCAGCGGCTTCCGCTTACTGTAACATAAAAAAGCCCCTGCTCCGAAGAACAAGGGCCGTTTGCCACAATGATTTCGTTTTGACAAATCCAACCGAGCTAAAATGGGAATCAACAGATGACAACGATATAAAATTTCTTCTTGTTTTGCATCAAACAATCATTACAAGTCGATCCGGCGCACCTTGAAGTCCTTGCGGATCTTCACAAAATCTGCAATCATTTGGGCGCAGCCTTCCACACCGATTTCGCTGCTGGACAAGCTGAGGTCATAATACTCCGCCTTTCCCCAGCGGCGTTGGGTGTTACGGTTATAATAACTGGCCCGGCGGCGGTCGGTCTTATAAATATCCGCTTCCGCTTCCCTGGCATTCACCTGATAAAGCCGCTTGATACGATTGATTCTGGCGTTGATCTCGGAATGAATAAACACTTTCACCACATTGGGGTGGTTGCGCAACACGAAGTCAGCACAGCGCCCCACAAAAATACAGGAACCCTGTGCGGCATATTCCCGAATGACGTCGCTCTGGGCGGCAAACAGTTTGTCGCTCAGAGGCAGTGTGCTGGGATCGGCGGGATTGCTGCCGGATTTCATCACCAAGGTGTAAAGCAAGCTGTTGGAGGCTGTTTCGTCCACATTTTCCAGCAGCTTTAAATCAATGCCGCTTCTGGCTGCCGCTACGGTTTGCAGTTCACGGTCATACATGGGAATGCCCATCTGCTTGGAGAGAAGCACGCCGGTCTCCCGGCCACCGCTTCCGTACTGCCGGCTGATGGTAATGATCAGGTTTTGACTCATGGGATTCAGCCTCCTTTTTTCAGGTCATTTTTGAAAGAACTTGTTGTCAACGCCCAAAAAGGCTATCGCAAAAGACAGCCTTTTTGAGAAATGATTCACGGCGGCAGATTAAAAATCCACCTCGTTGCCATAATAAACGCAGGTCAGCAGCTTTTCCATCTCTTCCTGAGAGGGCTGGCGGGGATTGGAACCGGTGCAGGCATCGCCGATGGCGTTGGCTGCAATGGCGCTGCACTTTTCCTTAAATTCGTCCTCCACAATGCCGAAGTCCTTCAAGGTCTTGGGGATATTCAGGATTACATTGTAGGAGTCAATCTTATCCCGCAAAGCCTGAACCAGTTCTTCGGCGGTGCTGCCTTCCAGACCCACAAACTTAGCGATGTTGGCGTACCGCTGAGCTGCTACAGGATTCTTGGAGTTGTATTTGATCACATAGGGCAGATAGATGGCATTGGCTTCGCCGTGGGGAATATGGCCGGTGGAGAAAGCGGCGCCGGTTTTATGGGCCATGGAGTGTACAATGCCCAGCAAAGCGTTGGAAAACGCCATGCCGGCCATGCACTGTGCGTCGTGCATCTTTTCACGAGCCACTTTGTCTCCCTGGAAGGAATCCGGCAGATACTCAAACACCATCTGAATGGCACGCAGAGCCAGCGCATCGGTAAATTCGCAGTTGACGGTGGAGACATAAGCCTCAATGGCGTGGGTCAAAGCGTCCATACCGGTGTGAGCGGTCAGTTTTGCAGGCATGGTCTGGGCCAGATCCGGATCCACAATCGCCACATCGGGGGTGATGTTGAAGTCAGCCAGAGGATACTTAATCCCCTTTTCATAGTCGGTGATTACGCTGAATGCGGTCACTTCAGTAGCGGTACCGGAAGTAGAGGGAATTGCACAGAATTTCGCTTTGGTCCGCAAAGTGGGGAAGCTAAAGGGAGTGAGCAAATCTTCAAAACTGGTGTTGGGGTATTCATAAAACACCCACATCGCTTTGGCGGCGTCAATGGGAGAACCGCCGCCCATGGAAATGATCCAGTCTGGCTGGAATTCTTCCATGGCCTTGGCGCCCTTCATCACGGTTTCCACACTGGGGTCAGGCTCTACGTTTTCAAACAACTGAACCTCCATGCCGGCTTCCTTTAAGTATCCCACAGCTTTATCCACAAAGCCAAACCGTTTCATGGAACCGCCGCCTAAAACCAGAATTGCCTTTTTGCCCTTCAGGTTTTTCAGCTCTTCCAGACATCCGGCTCCATGATAAATGTCTCTGGGTAAAGTGAAACGTGCCATAAATATTTTACCTCCAAATTTTTGCACGTCTTTTGGGCGTGCATTTTTGAGGAGATCTTTTGAACCTCCCCTTTCTACACAAGAATAGCACTTTGCCTAAAAATTTTCAATGAATCAAATTGATTTTTTTCATTTTCTCTGTTTGTGATAAATTTAACGACTTTATTTGTGCAAAATGACGGTCTGGTTTTCAAAAATCATTTGATTTCGTGGTATCGGCCAAAAACAATCAATTTCCCCGCCCCAGCG
>CAZWNI010000209.1:0-2548 GCA_964635385.1 uncultured Oscillospiraceae bacterium | reverse complement strand
AAAAATGTCCCGATGAAGTTCCAGATCGAACTGCCATGAAGCTTTACCGTTCCTATTACACTATGATAAGTGGCCGCCATCTCCACACCCGCATCACTGCCATAATGCAGTGAATTGTTCCGTTGGGTAGTCAGCTTCCGGATGGTCCGCTTCCGGATGGTCCGCTCCGCAAGATTATTGTCTATCGGGAGTTCTCCGTCGTCCAAGTAAGCGAAGATCTCTTTCCAGAAACGGTTCAGATAATTGAGAGCTTCCGTATAATACCGACTCATAAATTCTGAATCCTTTGACCGTTCACTCTCTAACAGGCTACGCAATTCTATCAGGAGCGCTTTCGTTTCCAGGCTTTGCCTTTCCCGCAATCTCTCTTCCGGGGTAAATCCGGCAGCATCACATTTACGCTCCCTCATAAAGAATTCCTTTAAAATATTGGAAAAGCGTTCCGCTGCCGGTTCTCCACCTTGGTTGGATGCCTTGACAAACTTGTTTTTGGCATGAGACATACAAACCTGATGCACGGTATCCTTAAACCGGGCTGATTTCAACCCATCGCCGATAAACACATAAGCATTGTAGCCGTCAGACATGATACTCCTCAATTCCGCGTCACCCAAGAAGTCGGTAAGTACCTCACGACCGCGAGAGCCATTCTCATAGAAGAAAATGGCTGTTTTCTGAGCCTTGTTGACCAACACCCAGATATAACACTTCTTATAGTGGTCATATTTGCGAACTTTACACCAGGTCTCATCACAGTTCACAATCGAGTCCTTTTCCAAAGCAACAGACTTCAATACACGAACCAATTCATCAAGGTATCTCTTGCCTTTCTTGAGCCAGTTGTGCAAGGTGTTTTTAGAAATGGTCATTCCCATATCTGTCAGCCATTGGTGAAGATGACCGAAGGTCACATTCTTTACATAAACCTCATAGGCTATGGCCTGCAGAAATTCGGGAGTGGCTTTAGTACCTTCGAATTTGGTTATTACCTGTGGATGACCTTCAGAGGGGAAATAACCCCACTTCGGCTTTTTGCCCGGCTCAGCATAATGAACAATCTCAAAACGTTCTTCCGTAAGAAATGTACGGAAATTGAACACTCGGACCATCCGTCTTTCAAGGATACGGCCGGGGACCTTTGTCAAGTCAGAAGGATGCTCTATCGCTTCTCCGCTCACTCCCATCGTCTTATAACCGTCGGGACGATTGCTCAGGTCACGTTCCTTTCGGGGAAGAGCCGCATCATTCCGAGATTCCTTATTGTCTACAGAATCCGTACGGAGCGTATCGTCCGTGCCGTCATAATCATCTTTCTCCTTTTGTCGGTCAGAAGCACTCTTTTTAGATTTGGAGTTTATCCGTTGACGCCTGTCGCCAAAACGTTCCTGATTGGCAAAATCAAGTTTTTCCTGAAGAGACTTTGCCTTACGTTCCGCCGATTTGCGAAGCTTACGCTCTTCCGATAACCGGTTTTCCAAATCAGATTGTTTCGATCGCATGGAGGCCATCTGCTCCTTCAGTTCCCTCATCTGGGCAACGAAATCCTCCAAAACAAGCTCCATCGCCCGCTTGGTCAACTCATCCTCCTGATGTTGTTCCGCCAGGTACTGAATAAACCGGTCTTTTTGATCGTCTGCCATACCTTCACTATAATTTATGGGGTTCCGTGAGTAGGTTTCCCTACTCAACACCTCCCTTTTTGAGTCGATTATATGTTGCAGTTCGATCATCTTTAGCACCTTGATTTACAGGCATAAAGGTAGTAAAATAATCGCAAGGCCACAAGTAAACCAACATATTAATTACCTAATTTTCAATGTTTTAACTATCGGGTTTTCCAGTATCAAAACCACATCTTTCCAGTCTATCCGATAAACGGCACCTGACCCTTTTCGCTCTATTTCCATGAACTGATAGCCTGCCACAAACTTCTTTTCGAACAGGCTGTATGAACGATTGTCAAATGAAAACATACGGACTATTCTTCGATTTCGAGACATGACAATAAAGACATCCCCATCACACGGTTCCCGGTGAAGCCGTTCACGGATGATAGACAAAACACGGCTGTGCTTGCAACGCATATCGGTAAAGTCTCGAACATAATAAAAATGATTCAGACCGGTAACACTCAGCATAAACCCTCCAGTTTCTCTACCATACGAACCAAATCCTGGTAGCTTAAATTCTTTTGGGACAAGTGTAATCCATTGCTGATACGAATGTCAATCCAGATGCGAACGGCATTGTCTGTACTGCCTTTTGATACTAGTTTAGGTTGATCGCCCGGCTTGATTTCTTCCTCATGGCTAATCTCAGGAGCACCATCAACCTGGACTTCAACTACTTTTTTGCGAGTATCCTTAAACCATTTTTGGAAAATGTTATAAGGGACTTTATTCTTGACACAAAACGATTGGATAGATTCTCCATGAGGCAAAGCCTCTGTCTGGTACTGAAAGTAAAATCTTTCAAGATCTTCACTGCTATACATAATTTTACAAATTTGGTTGGCAGCGAAGTTATTCTTTTCAATTAATAGCCATTT
>CAZWNI010000208.1:0-2549 GCA_964635385.1 uncultured Oscillospiraceae bacterium | reverse complement strand
CCCCACGCAGTGGGTTCTGCAAAGCCCCTGCATAGGAATTGTTTTGTTTCAAAAGTTCTTTCTTACGCCTTATTGTTGCAAAAAAATTGTGGGAATAACAAACCGGAATCCACCCGCCCAACGGCGTAGAGCCAAGGGCGGGTCAATCCGGAAATAGCAAGAACCTTTTTCGACAAGCTGTGGTCATGGATTCCATGGCCGCTTTTTTTCAAGTCGGCCTTTTCGTTTCTTTTTTTCACAAATTCAAGGTAGTTACCTGCTTCAATAACTAGAACCTCCTTCTGTATTCCTGTGTTTTTAAGTGACAAGTAAAACGCCTTTCCGCAAATCAAATAGACGGTAGATTTGGTGTTCGTGTAAAGTGATAAGCTTTTACAGAGGTTTTGAAAAATTTTCTTAATAAGCGAAGCAGAATTGCGGATTTTATACTAATTTGGCAAGATAATGCGGTTTTCCGCTGCTTTTCTGCCCCTTTTTGCGGACAACAATCTCTTGCCAACGCCCCTGGAAATGGTGTAAAATAAGATGTTATAAAAATAGATGTAAATCGGATCGAACCTTATTTTCCTTTGGAAAGGAACCTGTAATTTTATGGCAACCAAAAAAAATACCGGCAAATCCTCTGCCCGTTCCGGAAGAAAATCCTCTTCCCGAAAAAGAGCCTCCAAAACGGCGTTGGAGAAAAAAAGACAATCCACCAATCTGATCGGCGGAACCATTGCTTTCGTTTTGGGATTGTTGCTGTTTTTTATGGCGTTGATCCCAGGGGAAAATGCCTGGCTGTTTTTGCATCAAACCCTCTTTGGGTTATTTGGGATAGGAGGGTATGTCCTTCCCATCCTCCTCTGCATTTGCGGCTTGATTGCGGTGCTGCGCAAAGAGGTTGTGAAGTTGACCAATAAACTTTGGCAGGCGCTGCTGGTGCTGATTTTGTTTTCCAGCGCCGTGCAGGTGATTTTGGTAGGACAGTTTGCCCAGGGAAGTCTGGGCAATGTACTCAGCGGCCTTTGGCAGGACGGCGTACAGTTTACCGGCGGCGGGGTGTTCTCCGTGCTGCTGGGTTGGCCGTTGCTCACTGCGTTTGGACGGGTGGGGGCTTCCATTTTCCTGGTTTTGGCAGGACTGCTGATTTTACTGCTGTTCACAGGCCGTTCCTTGCTGGATGTAATCAACAGTTTTCGCCGCCCGGACGATGAAGCGGCCCAGCAGTATCAAGAGGCCCAGGAGGAACTGCGCCAGCAAAAGCGCCAACTTCGTTGGCAGCAGCGTCAGATCCGCCGGGAGGAAAAGCTCCAGCGGAAACGCCGTCAAATCGACATTGTTTTGACCGAAGCGGAGCATCAGCGTTTGCAGCAGAAATCGGCGGAAGATGCGGACAATCCCATGCTGAAAAAGCCTATCCATCAAGCGCCCATACCTAAGGTAAGCAATCAGCGATTTGATTTCCGCCAGGTGGAGGATATTTCCGAAACAGCCCCCCCGGCGAAACAGAAGCCGGGAAAAAAGGGAGCGTCCGGATCTTCTGCGGCCAATCAACCGGCAGCAGAGGAAGAGCAGCCTCAAGACGCCCAGCTCAACGAGTTGGTGAAAAGAGCTATTCCGCAGCCGATTCAGCCGGATCTTGCCGGAGACGCCTCCCAGGGTGCCGCTTCGGTCAAAGAATCTGAACTGGAAGAAATGCAGGCCGCCGTTCTCCGGGAGGAAATCAAGCCGGTGAAAGCCTATCAGTATCCTCCCATCGCCTTGCTCAATCCCCCTCAGGATCACGGGAACCGGGATCTTTCCATTGAACTGCGGGGAAATGCGGAACTTCTGGTAGATACCCTGAAGAGTTTCGGGGTACAGACCCGGGTAGTGGACATTTCCCGGGGACCCACCGTCACCCGGTACGAGCTTCAGCCCAGCGCCGGGGTGAAGATCAGTAAAATTACCGGCTTGGCGGACGACATTGCCTTGAACCTGGCGTCCGCCGGCGTGCGGATCGAAGCTCCCATTCCCAATAAGGCGGCGGTAGGCATTGAGGTGCCCAATAAGGAAACGGAAATCGTCACCATGCGGGAGATCATTGATACCAAAATGTTCCGGGAAGCCAAAAGCAAGCTCACCGTGGCGTTGGGCCGGGATATTTCCGGTCACGAGGTCTGTTTCGACATTGCCAAAATGCCCCACATGCTCATTGCCGGCGCAACCGGTTCCGGCAAGTCGGTTTGCATCAACGCCATTCTGATGAGCCTTTTGTATAAGGCGTCCCCCAGCGAAGTAAAGCTGCTGTTGGTGGACCCCAAGGTGGTGGAGTTGGGGGTGTACAACGGCATTCCCCACCTGCTGGTGCCGGTGGTCACCGACCCCCGGAAAGCGGCGGGGGCTCTGGGCTGGGCGGTGACGGAAATGCTCAACCGCTATAAGCTGTTTGCGGACAGCTCGGTCCGGGACATCAAAGGCTACAACGAAATGGCCGCCCAGCAGTCTTTGGAGCTGCTGCCGGAAATCGTCGTTATTATCGACGAGCTGGCGGACCTGATGATGGCCGCTCCCAATGAAGTGGAGGA
>CAZWNI010000207.1:0-2552 GCA_964635385.1 uncultured Oscillospiraceae bacterium | reverse complement strand
TTTTTTTGCCACGGAAATCAATTTTCGTAACAAAGCAGACAACGTGCTAAAACAGGAAATATGGAGACTAATCTATCTTCTTAGAACGAGAACTATTATATCATAAAACGATATATCAATTCAACTTTATTTCCCAAAAACAGTTGCCAAAACGCAAAAAATCGAGACTTTTGTTTGAGTCAACAAAACAACGAGATCTTTTACGCATATTTTGTTAGATTTTATAACCTAAACCGGCAATATATCACGATGGACATGAAAATATTTACTGGTTTTTTGCATTATTTTTCCATTCTCGATACTTTAAAACAGCCAAACAGCTATATTCTAACCCGATCACTATTCCACAGCTGTCCCAAAGTACATCCATCAGCCGACCGGTGCGGCCGTCTACAAATAATTGATGAAGTTCATCGGAACATGCATAAAGCACGCAGATGAACACCGCCAGCAAGAGCCGTCTTTTCAGCGGCAGCGGAAATTGGCTCAGCGCCGTCATGACCGCAATGCTTAACAAAAGATAACCGCAGGCATGCCCTAACTTGCGCAGAATCAGATTGACCTCCTCAAACCGTGCTGTCTTTTCCGCTATGTCTTCCTGGGTTAAAAGGTGAAGATGCTCCCCTACCCATCCGGTAATACTGCCGGAAAATTGCTGCGATACCTGGTTCACTTGATTGGAAAAAAGAAAAATTGTTGTTAACACTGCCACAGCTAAAGTCACACACAAAACACGGCGAAGCAGCAGTCCTTTCATTTTCATCTGGATCGAACGCTTCCCTTCCCTGATACTATTTGTATTGTCAATTTCCCTTTTTCTCTATCTTTTTTGTCTCGTCATCGGAATCTTCTTTGTTCAGCACTCGGACCACAGCCTGTTCCAAGCAATGGCCGTGAATCAGTTCTGCCCGAATTTGAAGGCCGTCGGTTCGAATGGTAAACCGGCTGCCGTCTTCCGGAATGGAGCCATAGCGGTCAAAGACATAGCCGCCGAAGGTTTCGTACTCTTCTTCCGGCAGTTCCACACCGAGCGCTTGATTTACATCTTCAATGGAGGCCTCCCCGCTGATCATCCAGCGGCCCCCTTCTCCCCGGCGGACGGCAGGAATTTCCGGTTCCTCATCACTGTCCGCCAAATCTCCCACCAGTTGTTCCAGCAAGTCGTTCATGGTGACAATGCCGTCCATGCCGCCGTATTCATCCAGCACCACCGCAAAGTGACAGCGGGACTGCTGCATGCGGCGGAACAGCACGTCTGCCTTTAAGCTGGCCGGCACAAAGTAAGCCGGCCGCAGAGATTCCTGCAAAACCGATTCCTTGGTGCGAACCTTCATCCGATAGTAGTCTTTTACATTCAAGGTGCCCAGCACATGGTCGGCGCAGTCGCCGCAGACGGGATAGATGGAGTGGCGGGTAGTGTGGAAAATCTCCTCCCAATCCTCCAAAGAATCCTCAATCCAGAGGATGTCCACCCTGGTGCGGTGGGTGAGAAATTCGCTGACGGAAATATCATCAAACTCAAAGACGTTTTGAATGATGTCGCTTTTTTCCGACTGGATGACGCCTTTTTTCTGCCCGGCGTCCACCATGGTGCGGATCTCCTCTTCTGTAATCTCATCTTCGGCGGCATTGGGATTCTGTCCCAGCAGCCGCAGCAAACCATTGGTGGATACGGTGAGCACCCAGACAATGGGGGTAAACAGGATCTGCACAAACCGCAGCATTCCCGCCATCGCCCGGGACAGTTTTTCCGGATGATTCATCGCCAGACGTTTGGGCACCAATTCCCCAAGCACCAAAGTAAAGTAAGACAGAATGACGGTAATTACCACCACGGCGATGGCGTTAAGGGTGGAAGCGGGAATCGGCACTCCCATCTCTACCAGCCAGTTCACCAGGGGATCGGAAAAGTTATCCGCCGCAAAGGCGCTTCCCAAAAAGCCGGACAAGGTAATGGCTACCTGAATGGTTGCCAAAAACCGGGCAGGTTCCTTCAAAAACCTCAGCAGCTTGGCTGCTTTCTTATCCCCGTTCTCCACTTGCTGCTCAATGTGGATCTCATTCAGGGAAATAATGGCAATTTCAGCGCAGGCAAAGACGGCATTCAACGCAATCAAAATGACCTGCAAAAGCAAGGGTCCAATAATATCCAAAAATTCTTTCCTCCAAACAGATTGATCTGGTTGCCTATTTACTGTTACAATATGCGGCAGCGTCACCGGTTTATCCGGCAGATAAAAAACAAAACAAGGCACACCCATGCAGCGCCAGGTGCATGGAGTCCTTGCTGGATACCAAAATCATTGTGTTTGCCGGGACAGTGACTGTCGTCGTCCATAGAGGGAATTTCGTTCCTTTCGTGGTCCCAAATCAGTAGGGCTAACTAAGGTCATTATACTCAATCCTGCCCAATGTGTCAAGAAAAAAAGAGGTTCCTTTCTCTGCAATACAGCGAAGAATCAGAAAAGCTCCCCTTCCCAGCCTGGAAAGGGGAGCCAAAGATCTGAATTAGTTGGCGTCTTGCTGCTCCTGGTCATCTTCGGCGTAACGTG
>CAZWNI010000206.1:0-2567 GCA_964635385.1 uncultured Oscillospiraceae bacterium | reverse complement strand
CGCCAAAAGCGACCTCAACGCCATGCCAAGCTGGCCCATCGACCGGGAGTTTGAAGTTTAGCAAGTGGGTCAACGGCAGGACAGGAAAGGAAAATAATCGAAAAAATCACCGCTTCGGCTTATTCTTCGCCGGGGCGGTGATTCTGCGTTGCATTTCAAATTGTGTTGGGAAAACCGGTATCATTCCCCGTTGGCTTCAATGGCGGACATCAACGGGCCGATGAGCTGCTTTTTCCGGCTGACCACGCCCGGCAGAAAAACACTCTCCTCCCCGCATTCCATGGCAGGGAAGGCGGTGGTCACCGTTTCCCTGGCGCCGGTTCCGGCAAAGAGCAGTTCGGAGGACTGCTCCAAAATGTTGGTGAGCAGCAAAAACAGCATGTCCGTGCCGCTGCCGGGAAGGGCCTGCTTCAAGTAGGGCAGCATTTCTTCCTTGACCCGCTTCAGCTCCGCTTTGCTCATGCCGGTCACCTGAGCCACCGCAATGGATTTGTCCGAGCATTGGAACCGCTTGCAGTCGATGTGGAAGATTTCGTCGGGGGTTTTGTCCTGGAGTTGGGAGGCGGCGCTGAACATGGCGGAAGCGTGTTCTTCCATGCGGATCCCCGCAATCTTCGCCAGGTTTCGGGCCATGGCTTGGTCTGCCGGGGTGCAGGTGGGGGAACGGAACATGAGGGTGTCGGAAAGAATGGCGGAGCAGAGCAGGCCTGCAATGGTGGGGACAATCTCCACCCCGTTTTCCTGGTACATCATGGCGACGATGGTGGCGGTACAGCCCAGGGGCTGGTTGCGGAAATAGATGGGGTTCATGGTTTCCACCGGGTCGATGCGGTGGTGGTCGATGATTTCAATGATTTCGGTGTCCCTGATGCCGTCCACCGCCTGGCCCTGCTCGTTGTGATCCACCAGAATCACCCTCTGCCGCTCCACGTCCAACAGGTTGCGCTGGGAAAGCATTCCCACATAACGGCCGTCCTCGTCCAAAACCGGGTAGTAGCGGATACGGAGTTTGGACACTGTGGATTTCACATCGGATACCAGATGACTTTCCCGGAAATAGATAATGTCGTCGGTGCGCATAACATGGCGTACCGGCACGGCCTGGTTGATGAGCTTGGCGCAGGTGTAGGTGTCCAAAGGGGAACATATCACCGCACAGCCCGCTTCTTCCGCCAGCTTTTGAATGCTTTTGCTGACCTGGCTTCCCAGGCAGACCACAATGCAGTCCGCCTTCATCTCAATGGCGCTGAGCTGGCCCTCGTAGCGGTTGCCCAAAATGACCATGTCGTGTTCGCAGATGTAATCTTCCATCACATCTGGGTTGGCGGCGGCCACCACCACCTTGCCCTGGGTAAAATAGGCGTCGGGGTCCCCTACGATCATTTCCCCTTTCAGGGTCTCTACAATGTTGCGGTAGCTGGTCCGTGCTTCCGCCAAAGCGTCGGCGCCCTGGTCCTCCATGTAAAACCGGGCCACATCTCCCAGGGTGACAATCCCTTTTAGCTGTCCCCACTTGGTCAGTACCGGAATGGTTTGGATCTGGTTGTCCCGCATATGTTCCCAGGCCTGTTTTAAGGAAACCCGGCGGCTGATCCCCTCCACCTTCCGGTACTGCACATCGGCCACACGGGGTTCCAGGGATTGAACCAACTGGGGCTCTTCCACTCCGAAGCAGTCCAAAACATATCTGGTTTCGTTGTTGACGGCGCCTGCCCGGCAGGGGATATAGGGGTCGCCGGTGATTTTCTGCTTGAGGTTGGCGTAGCAGATGGCGGAACAGATGGAGTCGGTATCCGGATTTTTATGGCCAATTACAAAGATCGGTTTCATTGGCAAAGGCCTCCTTCTTTTCACTCTGGGGGTCGGCCGTTTTCTCTTGACCGGTACTGCCCGGCATTTGGCTGGGGAGGAGATGCAGACAAAGCACCGTTTTTCCTAAAAAGAAATACGCAAACCCTGCTTTTCTCCATTATACCAGACCGCAGGGTAAAATGCACTCAGTTTTTGAAAAAACAGAAAGGCTGTAGGTTGCGGCAGAGTGGACATGGCTTGAATCTCATGGGGAACCTGTTGTTTGCAATACCTGCCCGTCAGCCCATGGAAAGCAGTCGAACAACAGGGCAAACCATTGCTCCCGACCTATTCTTGTGCTACAATAAAAAAGAAGTTCTTTTTTCTGCGCCGCCAAAAGCCGGAAGAACCGAATGCTCCGGATAACCAGCCCGGAGACGGCAGGATGCAGGAGAAACGCAGGAGAGAAGTCAAAGTAAAGGAGGAATGGCGGCCATGCCGCTGCAAATTGTCCGAAACGACATTACAAAAATGAAGGTGGATGCCATTGTCAACGCAGCTAACACCTCCCTGTCAGGGGGCGGCGGAGTGGACGGCTGCATCCACCGGGCTGCCGGTCCCAAACTGCTGGAAGAATGCCGAACCCTTGGGGGCTGTCCGACCGGCAGCGCCAAAATCACCGGGGCATACAACCTGCCCTGCAAATATGTGATCCATGCAGTGGGGCCTCGCTGGCTGGGAGGCGGTTATAAGAAGCGGGAGCAGCTGGCTTCCTG
>CAZWNI010000205.1:0-2600 GCA_964635385.1 uncultured Oscillospiraceae bacterium | reverse complement strand
AAACTGGACTAAAAACTTTTATATTTTACTTTTTCTACAGCCTGAGCTTTTGCCGAAAGCAAATGCTGCGATTACAGGTTCCCGCTTTTTTGAGAACAAACCCCGCTGATACACGCCATATCCAAGCGGCAAAAACCAGCGAAAGCGGTACAATAAAGTACACCCTTTCGGGAAAGGAGGCTGCCCCATGGCAATTTGGAATCCGTGGCACGGCTGCAAGAAATATTCGCCTGGCTGCGAAAACTGCTATGTCTACCGCCGGGACAGCCAGTTTGACCGGGACGCTTCTCAGGTAGCTAAAACCGCTTCGTTTTCCCTTCCTCTTCGAAAAAACCGTTCGGGACAATACCGCCTGACCTCCCAGGACAACCCCGTCTACACCTGCATGACCTCCGACTTCTTTCTGAAAGAGGCAGACTCCTGGCGCCCCCAGGCCTGGGAAATGATCCGCCGGCGGCAGGATCTGGAATTTGTCATTATCACCAAGCGTATCCATCGCTTTTCCGTGGGACTTCCGTTGGATTGGGGGGAAGGGTATCCCAATGTCACCATTGCCTGTACCTGCGAAAATCAACAGACGGCAGATCAGCGGCTGCCGGTGTTTCTCTCTCTACCTATCCTTCACCGGGAAATCATTCACGAGCCAATGTTGGAAGAAATTCAAATTCGGCCTTACCTGGAAACCGGAAAGATCCAACAGGTTACCTGCGGCGGGGAATCCGGAGAACATGCCCGGCTTTGCCGGTACGAATGGGTTTTGTCCACTCGAAAACAATGCATGGACTGCGGCGCAGCCTTTTCCTTTCATCAAACCGGAGCGTTCTTTTGGAAAGATGGACGCACCTATCATGTTCCCAGATCCCTGCAGCACAGCCAAGCCAAAAAAGCAGGGTTGGACTATCCCTCGCCCCGCTTGCCAAATACCAAAGCGCAAATGGACGAATTGTTTCAACGCCTGGCCGCTTCGGAGTTTCGCAGCCGCTTTTGCCTTTCTCCAGAGCTGAAGCAGTATGTGTTGGAAAAGGGGGAAGCTGTCTTACGCCGTCACGCACAAGATTTTATCCGCACCCGTTTAGCCCTTGCAGAACCGGAACACGATGGAAAGCAGACCCCCATGAAAGGACACCCGGTGTTCTTGGCGCAGCACGCCACCGCTTGCTGCTGCCGGGGCTGCTTGGAAAAATGGTATCAAATACCAAAGGGCCGTCCCTTGACCCAGATGGAACAGGATCTGATCGTAAAGATTTTAATGGAGTGGATTCGGCGGGAAATGGGTTCCTCCTGAAATCGCATCTGGCGGCTTGTTCCGCATGCTTTCGTAAACGTGAAGGAAATTGTTTTTTATAACGGCGGCGGTGTTGCGTTGTTTTGCGCCTTACAACAAAATTGCAGTTCCTCCAGGGGAAAATGTTCCAATCACAAAAAAGCAGGGACGAGAGACGCCTCCATTGCGGAAAGTCTCTCGTCCCAATTTTGAACAGCACCGTTCCACCGAAGCCATTCGTTGGAGATTATGAATTTACAATGATCTGTGCCAGATACATTACGTCCCTTACGTCAATTACGTTGTTTCCGTCCAAATCCACGGCGGTAACGCCGTTGTCGATCCCCGCCACACACTGAGCCAGGGTCATTACATCCACGATATCCACAACTCCGTCGCTCTTCAGGTCATCGGGGGAAGCGTCTAGGGCGACAAAAGGAATGTTTTTCTCTTGGGCATAGGTTTGGGCATAGGAACCCAGGTAACCGTAGATGGTGAAGCCGTCGGCATAGTGGGTAAAGGAATTTGCACCGATGGCAGTCAAAGTGGAGGGAAGGACGATCTTTTCCATCTTTGCGAAATCACTAAAACCTAATTCACTGATCTCGGTCACTCCCTCTTCAATCACCACAGAAGTCACCAACTCGTAGTACGACATCCAGGTGCCGTCATAAAATTCCATTTCGTCCAGTATGCCGCTGCCCCAAATGGTCAAGGCGCCTGTTTCTGTCAAGATATAATTTAGTTCGTCGCCCAAATCACCCCACTTAATGATTCCATCGTATCCATCTAGATATAGTTTGCAGGAAATGCTGATGGGATCTGACTTTGTGGAAATGGCGAACCATTCTTCTAAAGTACCCTGGTAATAGACTGCTTCCAGGCTGGCGCCGGTGAACACATATGTGCCAATGCTGGTTACGCTGCTGGGGAGTGTGATCTCCGTCAGGCCGCTGCATTTATAAAAGGCATTGTTCCCAATATCGGTCAAGCCGTCTGAAAGTGTGATCTCCGTCAGATTGGTGCAGCCATAAAAGGCATAGTTGCCGATACTGGAAACACTCTCCGAAAGGGTTACA
The DNA here is from genome assembly GCA_964635385.1 of uncultured Oscillospiraceae bacterium. Classification (GTDB taxonomy): domain Bacteria; phylum Bacillota; class Clostridia; order Oscillospirales; family Ruminococcaceae; genus Egerieicola. The sequence goes on along the minus strand of CAZWNI010000205.1, from coordinate 257 downwards.
TCAGCCAGGTTGGTGCAGTTGTAAAATGCATAATTGCTGATATCGGTAACCCCTTCTTCCACCACTACCGAAGTAATTTGCGTCCGGTAGGAGTACCAGGGAATAGAGGAATAGGAACTCCACTCACTCATTGCCCCGGTTCCAAAAATGGTTAAGGTGCCGTCTTCGGTGAAATAGTAGTACAACGCCTCTCCGCAGGTCCCCAGTCTGGTGATGGCGGAATATCCATCTATATGGAGCGTTCCGGCATTCGTTAG
>CAZWNI010000204.1:0-2619 GCA_964635385.1 uncultured Oscillospiraceae bacterium | reverse complement strand
AAGAGGTCGGCGGCGGCCCTGGCCCCCTCTGATGAGGGGGCTGTCTGCGGAGCAGACTGGGGGAGTGAAGAGGATAAAATTCCCACTATCCTTACATAGCGCAAATACGATTGCGTTTCACTCCCTCCGTCCAGCGCTTTGCGCTGGCCACCTCCCTCACAGAGGGAGGCAAGAGTTCCATCTATCTCTGTTGTCTTACAACATTGAGGGGTTTTCTACTGCCTGAAAGGTGCGTCGCCGCACCTTTCTTTTTTTGCCTGCTTTCTTTTGCCGGCGGCTTGTGATATAATGATGTCCAAAGACAGTCATTATGGTTTTCCCTGCCACCCGGCCCGAAACATCTTGTGTTTCGTCCCGTCCGGCTGGTTTGCTCTGCAAAAAGCAAGGGGCTTTTCCAGTATACAAAAAAGCGGCAAAAAGGCGGCAACGGCCGGAAACACACCTTTCCCGCCCTGCCGCCTGTGTTGGAGGCTTTTATGAAACATCTTTTCCGATCTTCTTCCCTGCCCTGGCTGTGGCAGGTGGTGCGGCCCCAGGCCGGAGGCGTGGCTGCCCTGGCGGCGGGGTACGGCCTGTTCGCCCTGGCGGGAGTGGGGTTTGCCCTGCTGTCCCAGCAGGTGGTAGACCAGGCGGTAGCCGGAGCCTGGACTCCCTTTTTGCAGGCGGCGGCGGGACTGGTGGCCCTTCTGCTCACCCAAACGGTCCTGCGGCTGTTCTGCAACGGGCTGGCTACCCGAATTCAAGCCAAACTGGAAATGCATCTCCAGCAGCGGCTGCTGAAAAAACTGTTGGAGGCAGACTACGCCTCGGAAAGCGCCTACCACAGCGGGGAACTGCAAAACCGGCTGTTTAGCGACGTGCAGCTCATCAGCACCACCCTCACCAGCCTGCTGCCCAACCTGGTGAACATGGTCACCCAGCTTATCGCCGCTACCGCCGTGATGCTCACCCTGGACTGGGCCTTTACCCTGCTGCTGGCCGGGGCGGGGATTCTGCTGTTTTTGGTAACCCGGCTGTTCCGGGGGAAGATCAAGTCCCTCCACAAAGCCGCCCAGCACCAGAGCGACCGGCTCCGCAGCGTACTCCAGGAGATACTGGAAAGCCTTTTGATGGTGAAGGTGTTCGGCGTGCAGCAGCAGATGGAGCAGAAAGCCCAGAACCAGCAAAGCACCTACTACCAGGCCCGAATGAAGCAGCGCAACTTCAGCATTTTGGCGAGTGCGGGATTTTCCTTTGTCTTTTCCGCAGGCTACCTGCTGGCCATGATCTGGGGAGCGGTCGGGCTGATGAACGGCACCATGACCTTCGGCACCCTCACCGCCCTGCTGCAATTAGTCAACCAGATCCAGCAGCCCTTTGCCAACCTCAGCGGCCTGATGCCCCAATACTACAATATGCTGGCCAGCGCCGAACGGCTGATGGAGCTGGACAGCCTTCCTCCGGAAGCGGCGGGAGAGACGGTGGAGCCGGCAGCCAGCTACCGGGCGTTAACCGCCATCCGCTTTTCCCGGCTGGCCTTCACCTATCCCGGCGGGGAACGTCCGGTGCTGACCCACGCCGACTTCACCCTGCCGAAAGGCAGCTTTACCGCCCTCACCGGCCCCTCCGGCATCGGCAAATCCACCCTGTTTAAGCTGCTGCTGGGCGTGTATTCCCCCGACCAGGGGGACATTACCCTGGAACTGCCGGGCCGCTCCATTCCGGTGGGGCAAAGCACCCGCAGCCTGTTCTGCTATGTGCCCCAGGGGAACTTCCTCTTTTCCGGCACCGTCCGGGAAAATCTGAAACTCCTCCGCCCCGAAGCAGAAGAGGCCCAAATGCGGCAGGCTCTTTACACCGCCTGCGCCGACGAATTTGTAGCCGCCCTGCCCCAGGGGCTGGACACCGTGATCGGGGAGCGTGGAGCCGGGCTCAGCGAAGGACAGCTCCAGCGGCTGGCCCTCGCCCGGGCCCTGCTTTCCGGTGCGCCGGTACTGCTGCTGGACGAAGCCACCTCGGCGCTGGACGAAGCCACCGAAGCCACGGTGCTTTCCCGGCTGAAAGCTCTGGGAGGCGTCACGGTGCTGATTATCACCCACCGCCCGGCGGCGCTGAAGCTGTGCGGGCAGGTGCTGCGAATGGAAGAGGGAAAGGTGGAAAGAGTGAAGAATGAATCGTGAAAAATGAATCATTCCGGTTGATTCTCCCTTCGGTCGAATCTTCCATTGGAAAAAGAGGAAGGCTTTTCCTTGTCCGCCAACTCATACCGCCAGCGAAAGGCGGCTGCGCTGGTTTGGCATAAGGAGAAGTTTTTTCTTTTCAAAACAAAAGAGAGTTGACCGAAGTCAACTCTCAACCTGAACGATTCATTCTTCCTTTCCCTGCCGGATCATTAAACGCCCCAGGGACGGTCCCGTTCCGCCCTTCCGGGCCGCCCCATCAGGTTGGCAATGGCGGCGGGGGCGTCGCAGTTTCCTTCCAGAACCTGGTAGAGCTGCTCAACAATGGGCATTTCCACCCGGTATCCCACGGCAAGCTGGTGGGCGCAGAGGGTGGCGGAAATTCCTTCCACCGTCATTCCCACCTTCTCCACCGCTTCTTTTGGGGAAAGACCCCGGCCGATGTATTCCCCGGCCCGAT
>CAZWNI010000203.1:0-2623 GCA_964635385.1 uncultured Oscillospiraceae bacterium | reverse complement strand
CCTTTTCCGTTTCACTCTACTAACCAACATGAAAAAAGAAAACGCAAAACCACGCCTCGATCCGCCGGCTCCAATCGAAAGGGGTGAGAACGTCGTTGTTGCGTTTGTCGTAAACCACCGGAAGCAATCCGGCGCTGCATTTATCCTGGCAAGGGCGCCAAGGTCAGGTTTTACCGCCGTTGATAAAGCGGTATCCCACGCCACGGACGGTTTTGATATGGCTTTCTCCAGCCTTCCCCAATTTTTTCCGCAAAGACTGAATGTGAATGTCCAGCGTCCGTGTTTCCAGGTTTTCGTATCCCCACACGGTGCTGAGCAATTCGCCGCGTTCCATCACCCGATTGCTGTTTTCCATCAGGCATTGCAGCAGGCTGTATTCCTTATGGGTCAGCTCCACCGGACAGCCCTCCACCGTAACGGTGTGGGTGGCGGGGTCCAGCACCAGATCCTCACAGACCAGCCGGGTCTTCCCGCCGCTGGCAGGCATTTGCGCCCGGCGCAGCAGGCTGCGCACCCGGGCCGTCAGCTCCATCACCCCGAAGGGTTTGGTCATGTAATCGTCGGCGCCGCTGTCCAGTCCCACCACTTTATCCAGCTCCGTGTCTTTGGCGGTGAGCATCATCACAGGAATCCGCATCTGCCCCGGCGCAGAACGCATTCGGCGCACCGCCTCCACCCCGTCCATGCCGGGAAGCATGATGTCAAAAATGCACAAGTCCGGCGAGGTTTGTTCCATGGCAAGCAGCGCTTCCTCTGCTGTCTCAAAGCTCTTCACGGTATAGCCGCAATTTTCCAGGGCGATGGTCAACAGGTGGCGAATGCCGCTGTCATCTTCAACAACATAGAGCAGAGGCATGGTGTCAGCTTCCTTTCCCGATGGATTACAATAATTGTTTGTCGTAAATGGAGCCGGTCTGGGCAAATTCCAGCCACTCGCAGATATTCACAGCGTGGTCGCCGATCCGTTCCAGATACTTGGCGATCATCAGAATGTCAATGCAGTTGTCAATGCGATCCGGCTGACGCATCTGTTCTGCCACTTCAAACTTCACCCGATTGAACAGTTCATCTACCTGATCGTCGGCGCCCACAACCTTTTTGGCCAAATCCGCATCGCCGTTGATATAGCTGAGCAGCGCATCATGGAGCATGGTTTTGGCACAGCGGGCCATTTGAGGAATGTGGTGCACCAGATGGAAAGCGTCCAACCGGTCCTTAAAGCCGCAGATCAGCTCGGCGATGTCCGCAGCCTGATCCCCGATCCGTTCCAACTCGGTGACAATCTGCAAGGCGGCGGAGACGTTTCTCAGGTCGCTGGCCACCGGCTGCTGGCGCAGCAGCAGAGTAAAGCAAGCGCTTTCAATGGAACGGCGGGCGTCGTTGATCTCGGCGTCGTTTTTAATGACCTCCTCCGCCTGCTGCACATTTTGGGTTTCAAAGGCCTGAATGGTTTCTTCCAAAGCGGTATCCACCTGGCTTCCCATGGTGACCAGCTTAATGTGAAGCTGTTCCAACTGCTGCAAAAAGGTTTCTCTTGGCATTGGTTCTTCCTCCCATTCAGTGCTCAGCCAAACCGGCCGGTAATATAGTCTTCGGTGCGCTTATCCTTTGGACGGGCAAAGATGGTCTCGGTATCCCCGATTTCCACCATTTCACCAACCAGGAAGAAGGCAGTGCGATCCGCCACACGGGCAGCCTGCTGCATATTGTGAGTCACGATGGCAATCGCATAATTCTTCTTGAGTTCTTCCATCAGCTCTTCGATTTTCATTGTGGAGATGGGGTCCAATGCGCTGGTGGGTTCGTCCATCAAAAGCAGTTCCGGCTGCACCGCCAGGGCCCGGGCGATGCAGAGCCGCTGCTGCTGGCCGCCGGAGAGACCCAAAGCGGATTTCTTCAAACGATCCTTGACTTCATCAAAAATTGCAGCGCCCTTGAGGGAGGTTTCCACAATCTCGTCCAGTTGGGCTTTCTTCTTGATGCCGTGGATTCGGGGACCGTAGGCAATGTTGTCGTAAATGCTCATAGGGAAGGGGTTGGGCTGCTGGAACACCATGCCCACTTTTTTCCGCAGCATGGTGGGGTCGCATTTGGAGGAGAAAATATCTTCCCCGTCCAACAGGACCGTTCCTTCAATTTTTACATTGGGTACCAAATCGTTCATTCGGTTGAGGGTCTTCAAAAAGGTGGATTTGCCGCAGCCGGAGGGGCCGATAAAAGCGGTGATGCTCTTATCATAGATATCCATGGAAACATCTTTCAAAGCGTGGTTTTCCCCGTACCACAGGTTCAGCTTCTTTACCTCACATTTTACCGTTTGCTGTTCCATAATTCAAGTCCTTTCTGGCGATTCCTTCTCCAAAAGGGGGTCAGCCTTCCGCACTGGTTTTCTTGGCGAAGCGGCTGCGCACTAAGCCGGCGCAGACATTGATCATCAGCACCAGTACAATCAGTACCAGCGCAATGCCGAAGGCGTTATCGGTGTCGTTATTGGCGGTGTAGCGCAGGTACATTTCCACCGTCAGGGTGGCGCCGGACTGCATGGTGTGTCCGAAGAAATCGCTGACCATATTGGAGCCGCTGCCTGCGGTAAAGATCAGCGCCGCACTTTCGCCTACGATAC
>CAZWNI010000202.1:0-2672 GCA_964635385.1 uncultured Oscillospiraceae bacterium | reverse complement strand
CCCGCCCAACGGCGTAGAGCCGGGGGCGGGTGAATCCGGAAACAGCAAAAACCTTTTCCCACAAGCTGTGATCCCCCCTGTAGTGGAATCTCCCATTGAAAAAAGAACAAAGACTGCCCTGCCTAAAAAGTTTTTTGCGGCAAACGATCCCGTTTTTCACGTTTCATTTCAGTTTTCATGAAAGAATTCGAAAAAGAAACCCGGCGGCTGTTTCCCTCTCCGGGAGGTGACAGCCGCCGGGTTTTTTCAACTGAATGTAAGGCGGGAAAAATTAGCTGCGGGAAGCAATGTATTCATCGCTGGTCATAATTGTGGTGTGCAGGGGGGAGGCAAAGGCGACGATGTCTTCCGCTTCCTGCTCGTATTCTTCGCTGCTGCCGGCCACTGCATCGCTGAGATAGACGATGGGGGTGCCGGTGTCGATGCCGTCAATCACCGTGGCCAGAACACAGCATTCCGCCATAACACCGGTGACGATGATGCGGTCCGCCTGAAGGCAAAGCTGCTTGAATTCTTCATTGCCGTAGGAGGAATAGGTGGATTTGTCGTAGGTGGGGTATTCTTCGGTGTAGGACAGCAGGGTGTCCACGATTTCGTTGTACCACTCATTGGAATTGATGTCGGCGTAGGCTTCGTTGTAATCCACCCAGGTGCCTACCGGGTCTTCCGGGGCGATGTAGCGGGTGAACACTACATTATCGCACACCCCCAGGTCGATCAGTTCCTGAATGGTTTCGGCAATCTCTGAGGTGTTGGTGCAGGCCCAGGGCTGATCCTCCAGGTAGACGTTTTGCATATCCACCACAACCAGCAAGTCTCCCAAGGTACCGTCTTCCGTTAACGTGACGTTATCCGGCAGGGTGAAAGATGTTTCTTCCGCCGCAGAGCCGGTCTCCTCCGATGCGGTGCTGGCACTGCAGCCGCACAGACAGCACAGAGCCATCACCATGGCCAGGAAACAAGCGGTTAATTTTTTGGCTTTTCGTTTCATAAAAACTCACTCCTTCAAAAAGAAAAGGCGTCCGCTTTTGGGAGCAAACGCCTTTGTTAACTGCATTATGCACTTCAAACCTTCAAATGTCAATGGATTTTTGAAAATCAGAAGATTTTTTCCGGAGACGGGAAAACAATTTGTTTTTTAAAGGAATTTCAGGACAAATCCGGCCAAAATGACGCCCCTGCCACACCGGCAGGGGCCGCCTTATTTTATGAGCCGTTTGGAGGACGGCCCTGGGGTTCGTTTGGTAAGGACAGTACATTCTATGCGATCAGTCCTCCCAAGGTTCCTCTGTTTGGGCGTTCAGCACCTGTGCGGCCAGGGTTTTGGCGTCCTCCAAGGTGGACAGGCTGCCGCACAGCCCCCGGAACCGGCTGGCCTGCGCCAGCCCTTTGACGTAAAACCCGGCGATTTTCCGCCCCTCCCGCATTCCGGCCCGCTCTCCTTTGTAGGTGCAGATCAGGGACAGGTGGCGGAGCATCACCTCCATCTTTTCTTCCGGGGAGGGTTCCGGAGGGAGGGTTCCGGTTTCCAGGTACTGGGTGATTTCTGAAAAGATCCAGGGGCGGCCGTAGCTGCCCCGGGCCACTGCCACCAGGTCGCAGCCGGTTTGGCGGTACATTCTCTCTGCGTCCTGGGGGGACATCACGTCCCCATTGCCGATGACGGGAATGGACACCGCTTCCTTGACCTGTCTGATGATGTCCCAGTCCGCCCCCGGCTGGTAGAGCTGGGCCTTGGTGCGGCCGTGGACGGTGATGGCGGCGGCCCCTTCCTCTTCGCAGAGTTTGGCCAATTCCGGGGCGTTGGCGTCCTGGGCGTCGTAGCCTTTGCGCATCTTCACGGTGATGGGAATGTCCACCGCCTCCACACAGGCTCTTACAATCCGGGCGGCTTTTTGGGGGGTGGTCATCAGCCGGCTCCCCGCTCCGGTACTCACCACCTTATGCACCGGGCAGCCCATGTTGATGTCGATAAAGGCGGGGTGGTACTGCGCTGCAATTTTGGCGGCTTTGGCGAAAAAGGCGGGGTCGTCCCCGAATAGCTGCACCCCCATGGGAACTTCTTCCCAGGTGCAGGTGAGCAGCTCGGCGGTTTTCCGGTCGGAATAGCAAAGCCCTTTCACCGACGCCATCTCCCCCACCACCAGCACAGCGCCGTATTCCTTGCAGAGCTGCCGGTAAGCCCGGTCGGCAATGCCCGCCATAGGGGCCAGCATGGCGGTGCGGGGGAGGGTTATCCCAAACAGGGACAAGTCTTTCATAAATGTTCTCCTTCCACCCCATCTTCCCTGTGCAGGGGACGGCGAGGGCGGCCCCCGGCGCTCCTTCTTGCGTAGAAGATAGGGTGTATGATATAATAATGAATAAAGTTTCCGCTTTGCCGGGGCAATCCGGCCTGAAATGAGCCGGCACAGGGATTGCAGAACCGGTTAGATGAAAAACGTCATGGCAGGACCATGGCGTTTTGTGCCCGGCGGCGAAACTTCATGGAAGCCGGACGGGTTCTTTCCCGGATACCCAAAAGGTGCGGCTTACTGATTATACCCGTTCCCGCCGGGTTCGTCAACCGGGGCGGAGAAAGGATTTTGCTATGAAACGAATGGCTATCGACGGAAACAGCATCATCAACCGGGCTTTTTTCGGGGTGCGGGCTTTGTCTACCCAAACCGGCC
>CAZWNI010000201.1:0-2682 GCA_964635385.1 uncultured Oscillospiraceae bacterium | reverse complement strand
AAAGGCTTGTGGGGTTGCAAGGGGCAAAGCCCCTGCAATGGAAATCATTTTGTTATAAAAACTCTTTCTTACGCCTCATTGTTGTAAAAAAGTTGTTGGAACAACGAACCGGAATCCGCCCGCCAAACGGCGTAGAGCCGAGGGCGGGTGAATCCGGAAACATCAAGAACCTTTTTCCACAAGCCGGCGTCCTCTCTAAGAGGAGGCTGCTTGATTCGATGGGTGAGTAACTCCACCCCCAGGCTCACTCTTTGGTGTGAGCCTGCCCCTGATTAGAAAGCCAAATGTCCGGCCGGTCATTTCGCCTTGAGCGAAAGTCAGGGGAATCTTACTCTGAGATTTGCTTTGCTAAACAGCAGAAACTATTTTTAACCCACAAAGGGGAGAACGCCGATGCAATATGAAACCCAGGTTTGGGACCCCACCCCGGAGCACATCGCCCAGGCTGCCAAACTGCTCCGCCAGGGGGAGCTGGTGGGAATGCCCACCGAAACGGTGTACGGCTTAGCCGCCAACGCCTTGGACGAAACGGCGGTGGCGAAAATTTTCGCCGCCAAGGGCCGCCCCATGGATAACCCGCTGATTGTCCACATCGCCAAGAAGGAGGAGCTGGGGCGGATTGTCCGGGAAATCACCCCCACCGTGCAGAAGCTGATGGACGCTTTCTGGCCGGGGCCGTTGACCATGGTGCTGCCCCGCCGGCCGGAGATCAGCGACGCCGTCACCGCCGGATTGGACACCGTGGCGGTGCGGCTGCCCAGCCACCCGGTGGCCCGGAAGCTGATTGAGCAGGCGGGGGTACCCCTGGCGGCTCCCAGCGCCAACACCTCCGGCAAACCCAGCCCCACCCGTGCCGGCCATGTGTACCACGACTTAAAAGGCAAGCTGCCCTGCATCTTAGATGGGGGAAGCTGCCAGGTAGGGCTGGAATCCACCGTCATCGCCGTGGGGGAGAACTCCGCCCGAATCCTCCGCCCCGGCCGGGTCACTGTGGGGGATCTGCTGAAGGTGGTGGAGCAGGTGCAGGTGGACGACGGGGTGTTCACCAAGCTGGAAGAAAACCAGAAAGCAGCCAGCCCCGGCATGAAGTATAAGCACTACGCCCCCTCCGCCCATGTGGTGATGGTGGACGGGAGCATTACCCAATTCTGCGACTACGTCCGCACCCACGCCCAGGAAGGTACGGCGGTGCTGGTGTTTGACCGGGAAAAGAGCCTGTTCGACCTGCCGGCGTTTACCTACGGCAGCTTTTCCGACCAGGAGTCCCAGGCCAGCCGGTTGTTTGACGCCCTGCGGCAGATGGACGAGCGAAAAGACATCAAGACGGTGTACGCCCGGGCCCCCTTCCAGGACGAAGTGGGAATGGCGGTGTACAACCGCCTGTTGCGGGCCTGCGGCTTTGACGTGGTGGATTTGAAGAACAAAACCCATGTCTACGGCCTTACCGGTCAGACCGGGGCGGGAAAGTCCACGGTGGCGGGGCTAATGCGAAAACAGGGCATCGGGGTGGTGGACTGCGACGAAATCGCCCGGGAAGTCACCCAGTCTCCGGTTTTGCTGGAGCGGTTAGCCAGGCACTTCGGCAGGGATATTTTGGAAAACGGAAGGCTGAACCGCCAGCGCTTGGCGGACCGTGCCTTTGCCTCCCAGGAAGCCACCCAGCTTTTGAACCGGATCATGTTTCCCCCTATCCTCAAGGAAGCCAGGGAGCAGATCGACCGGCTGGCGGCGGCGGGACGGCGGGTGATCCTGCTGGACGCCCCCACCCTGTTTGAAAGCGGGGCGGATACCCAGTGCGACGCCGTGATTGCCGTGGTGGCCGGCGAGGAACTTCGGTGCAGGCGGATTATGGAGCGGGACGGTCTGACCAAAGAGCAGGCCAAGGCCCGAATGGACGCCCAGCTCAGCCGGGAATTTTTTGAGACCCACAGCGATTACCTTTTGATCAACGACAGTACGCCGGAGGAACTTCAGCAACAGACCCTGGCTTTGGCCATGCGGCTGAAGCACCCTCAGCTTACCGGTTCCGGGAAAGGACAGAGTGGTTATGGCAAAGCGTAAATCAAACTGCCTGTCCAGGGTGCTGGGGGCGTTCTTCTGCGTGCTGGTACTGCTGGCAGCGATTGTGGCGGGAGGGCTGTTTTTGTGTTATCAGGTGCTGTTTCCCAAGCCCTACCACCAGATTGTGAGTAAGTACGCCCAGGAATTTTCGGTAGATGAAAATTTGATCTATTCGGTGATGAAGTGTGAAAGCGGCTTCGACCCTTCCGCCACTTCTTCGGTGCCCGCCATGGGGCTGATGCAGATCACCGAGGACACCTTCGACTGGATCAGCAGTAAGCTCCCAGATGGGGAAAACTACACTGTGGATCAGCTTTACGACCCGGAGGTGGCCATCTACTACGGCACCTTCTTTTTGAGTTACCTGCTGGCTGAATTTGAATACGAGCAGGTAGTTCTTTCCGCCTACCACGCCGGTCGGGGGATCACCAACCAATGGCTGTCAGACCCCCAGTATTCCACCGACGGGGTCACCCTGGACGTGATTCCCTATGCGGATACCAGTCAGTATGTGGATTCGGTGCTGGGAACCTACTGGGTGTATCAGAGGCTTTATTGAGGGTCAATGAATAGTGAAGAAATGAAGAGTGAATAAGGAATCATTCAGGTTGAGATTTTCTT
>CAZWNI010000200.1:0-2693 GCA_964635385.1 uncultured Oscillospiraceae bacterium | reverse complement strand
GTTTCACCATCATGGGACACATTGTAGTCAATACTAATTCAATTCCACCTCGGCGGGAGGGAACGACTTTTTGTCCCAACATTGCAATACGCATCGCTTTTTTCTTCTCCATTTTCAAACATTATCAGTTTCCTAACTGATAAACCCCTCTTTTTATCTTCCAGACATTCCTCTACCCATACTTCCGCTTGACCATGGTGAAATGAACCTGCAATCATTCCTAAAAGCAATGAAGAGGGCAGGGGAGTCGGCCCAAGCTGCCGCCAGCGTCCGGAGTATTTGCAGATGGACAAAAAATACCGCCAGGCATATACCTGACGGTTCAAAATCAATGATAGAATCCTTTGGCTTTCCGCTCAAGAAAAAGCCGATGCAGCCATGTATCTCAAAATACTTCTCAATCAGATTGGTCTTTTTTCACAAGATTCGCTTTTTCCTTTTAGGCACTCATACAAAAAAGCACACTGTGCCTTGTCTTTCTTGCAATCAGTACCTGCCTATGATAAAATGAAACCAGAAACTTCGACAAAATACTGCAGTATAACGTTGGAGTAAAAAGTCCTGAAACAGCGCCGGGAAGACGTCGCAATGATGAGGGACTTCCAGTTTGTTTGAAAATTCAAATGATTTTTTGTTGTCTTTTTTTGCAATAAACTATCGTGTTCAGTCTCTCTCCCAGAAAGGAGCCGCCTACGAATCGTTCTTCCGCCGCCTTAAAAACCAACCTCCGTTCTCCTGCAAAGGTGCCCCGTCCGGTCTGCTGGTTCGGCTTTTCCTTGTTGGCCGTGCTGTTTGTGCTGGAACGCTGGGCGTCCCCCTTTGCCATGCTGCTTTGCGCTGCATTGGCTTTGCTGGCAGGAGGCGTTTTGCTTTTGTCAAAATGGTTTCGGTGGCGCCACGCTCTGCTTGTGGCTGCGGCAGGGGTGCTGTTGGGCGCACTGCTCTGCTTTTGCAGTACGGAGTGGAGCTATGCCCCGGTGGCAGAACTGGACGGCAGCCAGCACACCGTCACCGCCAGGGTGGAAGAAATCACCCCGTATTCCTGGGGAACGCAGTACCGCCTGCTGGTGGAAACCCTTTCCGGCAGCTCGGAGCAGGGTTTCCCGATCCAAATGACATTGGAAACACCCCCGGCAGGACTGTCCTATGGGGATACCATAGAATTTACTGCCGTGCTTTCCCTGGCGGAGGAGGATTGGCAGGATTATTATTTGAGCCACGGCGTTTATCTGCTGGCAGAACTCACAAGCGACAGCACGGTTTCCATTACCCAAACCGGCTCCGGTTTTCTCCGCTGGCTGAAGGAAACCAGGGATGAAATGGGAGAAATGCTGCAAATGTGTTTTTCCACCGATACCGCCGCCTTGCTGCAAGGGATTCTGCTGGGCCGCACCCAGTCCCTGTCGGACCGGCTGAAATTTGCCTACCAGAATACCGGCTCGTATCACTTCATCGCCGTGTCCGGGATGCACCTTACGGTGCTCAGCGGACTGTGTTATTGGCTGTTCCGTTTCTTTTTGGGGCGGAAAGGACGCCGGATTGCCACGCTGCTGGCCATCTGGCTGTTTGTGCTGTTTACCGGATGCCCATCTTCCGCCCTGCGTTCCGGTATTATGCTGACGGTGCTGATGGTGGGAGGACTGTTCCGGCAGGAAGGAGATGGACTGATCGGTTTGTCCATTGCAGGAATCGTGATTGTCATGGTTCAACCTTTTGCGGCATTGGACGTGGGGTTTTTAATGAGCTACTGCGCCACCTTGGGGATTCTGACTCTCAGCCGTCCGCTGCTGCGAAAATGGAATACCTATACACAAAAACAGCTGAACCGCCATCGGCATAGCTGGAGGTTCGGCTTTTTTCGTTTGTGCTTCAAGGGGATAGGGGGAATCCTTTCTCCGCTGATTGTAGCGTTTGGCGCCAACCTGATGATTCTCCCTTTGCTGGTGTTCACTTACGAATATTATTCTCTCTGGTCTATCCCGGCTTCACTGCTGCTGGGGGTGTTTTCCGCTCCGCTGCTTTGGCTGGGAATGATTTTGCTGCTGTGTTTGGGGTTGGGGATAGCGCCGGTATTTTTGGTGTTCCCGTTGGAATGGATGGCCAATTTGTTGGACCGGTGGCTGTTTTCCATGGCTTCGGTGCCCTGGATGGTGCTGGGGGCGGAGGACCTGGTTTTGCAGGCCTGGTCCGTGCTGGTGTTTTTGCTGGCGCTGCTGGCGGCAGCCCGCCCCATCAAAAAAGCGGCGGTTTTGTGCGCCGCCACCGCCGGAGCAACCCTGGTCATGGCGCTGACCTGGGTCACGGTTTCTCAGCGGGATACGGAACTGTACTTTGCAACCGATGGTTACTGCACCGACGTCATTGTTCTGCAGGGACGCAGTGCCGTGGTGCTTGCAGGGAGAGAAGACGGCTACGTTCACCAAACCACCTATGAACTTCTCCGCCGCAAGGGAATTTGGCAGATCGAAGCCCTGGTGATCCTGCGAGATGACTGGGAGGACGGAAGCGATTACAACTGGCTGTTGTGGGGAATGCCGCCCAGTCAGGTTCTGGTTTCCCCGGAACACACCCAGGCCCTGGCCATGGATTGGAAGGGCACGGCGGCGCAGCCTCTCACCGAAGAAACCCTGCTGCTGGGAGAAGATTTGCAGATTTCCTTTTCGGATTCGCCCACAGGATGGGATGCGGTGCTG
>CAZWNI010000199.1:0-2696 GCA_964635385.1 uncultured Oscillospiraceae bacterium | reverse complement strand
CCACAGTAATCCTCCTTCTGAACGAAATCCCTGGAACTGTCTTCGCTCCATGCGATAATACGAATTCATGAAATGTGAATTTACACGAAATCAGATTTTTTCTATCTGTACATTAACACATTTTCATGAATTATTCCATAGATAAAAAATTGACAGGAACATCATCTGCAAGACGATCATCCTGTCAATATATTTCAAAAAAACTCCGAAAGGTGCGCTTTTTGATGTTTAATCTTCGTACACAAGTTCATGCAGGATAATTTTCTTCGGCCTGGTTGTGGATGCTGTTTCTTTGCCGCACCCACTCCATCTGATCGGTATCTTTCAGTACCAGGCGTTTTTTAATAGTCAGACCAAGGTTCTGTTTCCATTGTGAAGTTTTTCGCTGATCCGAAAAACGGAATGTGAACTTTCCCTTATTTTACACCTGGAAATCCCATTTTTGATGTGGGAAGTTTGAGTTTATTATACTTCCACACAAAGGCAAAAGCCAGAAATCAAGAGACTCATAGTTCATCTCATAATTTCTGGCTTTAATACAGGTCCTTAATTATTTAATTTCCCGGACAAACTCTTTTTCGTAAAGCTTTTCCACCTCATCTCTGGAAAATGGCCCTCCATGTCCCGAATATATTATTTCAGCCCGTTCCAGAACCGTCTCCACGCTTTTTTTTAAGGCATCAACATCATCAGCAAACCAAGCTATCTGCACAGTTCCGTCCGTTGGACAGCTTAAAATCAGATCTCCCACTATAGCCTCTCCCGAATCCAGGAATATACTGTAGGAACATGGAGAGTGACCCGGAGTAGGTACCATAACTGCCTCTACGCCGTACGGATGAAGATCAACCTCACCTTCCACGATAATGTCTGGTTCTACTGGATAGACAACAGGAACGGGATCATCCTGCAGGGTATCTTTCCAGATCTCTTCACCCAGTTTATTCCGTGGAATCATCTCTGGCCTTTTTGCCAGCCGGAGTACTTCTGCAGCCAGCTTATGAACCATTATTGGAGCACCGGTCAGCTTTTTTATTACTTGTCCGTTGGCATAATGATCTATATGGCCATGGGTGATAATGATTAACGAAACGTCAGCAGGCTGTATTCCATACTTCTGGCAGGTTTCCGAAAAAACTTTTTCTCCACCTTCGCTTCCTGTATCAATTAATACTATTTTTTCTCCCTTGAGGAAAAACACATTAGACATACCAATAGTATACTGAGAAATTGTGGTCATAAATATATGTATTCCTTTCACTTACACCAGTCAAAGCTGGTTTTTCTGATTAAATGTGGATCTACCACTTTTACAAATTCCATGTGGGCGGAGTGCGAAAGGTACTTTTCCAGGGCAGTCTCTCCTTCAAGTTGCATGATAATAAGAACATCCGCATTATCCTTTCGTTGAATATAATTTATAAGCACCTTCACATTTTTAACGTAATCCGTCTCCTGACACATACTGTAAAAAAGTTTTTCAGCCACAGTCGCCACTCGATCTGCCAGACTAGGATCATCCAGCTTCAGCATTAAATAATGCATAATTGTTTTCTGTTCACCAATTTCACTATTCCCAATATTCATTACAGGTATCTCCCGATGGACCACAGCGGTTGTCTGCATTCAAATCGCTGACTGTATGTATTTCTTCTGCTGTCATTTCAAAATTAAAAATATTTATATTATCGTATATATGTGAGGGTGTTGCTGCTTTTGGAACCGGAATAATACCACACTGAGTCTCCCATCGTAAAATAATCTGTGCCGGAGTTTTTTTATATTTTTCGGCCAGATCCAGAAGAACAGGCTCCTTCATAATTTTCTCTTTAAAAGGATTGGGCTGACCATCAAGTCTTATCATGGGACCGCCCAGCGGAAACCATGCTTCTGTCACGATTTCATTTTCCACCAGATATTCTCTCAACGGTTCAATTGTAAGATATGGATTACATTCCAACTGGTCAATCACCGGCTTGAACTCACACATATCCAAGATTTTTTTAATGTGCTCCTGATGAAAATTTGACAGGCCAATGCTTCGCACAAAACCTTCTTTCCGTAAATGTTCCAATGCTTTCCATGCTTCCGTATACAGCCCATGCTCCGGACAAGGAAAATGAATCAGATACAGATCCAGATAATCCACTCCAAGTTTTTTCATGCTTTGTTCACATTGGAAACATGCATCGTCAAAATGGTGATGACCATTTTTCAATTTTGTACTAATAAAAAGTTCTTCTCTTGGAATCCCATTATTTTTTAAAGCTGTTCCTATGATTTCTTCATTTCCGTAAAAGGCTGCGTTATCAAAAAGACGATATCCAGCTTCAATCGCAGTATCAACCGTCTTCTGAATATTTCCATCTTCATCCAAAAACACCACTCCCATTCCAATAGCGGGAATATAGTTTCCATCATTCAGCTTTATCATGGGTACCTTTGACATACCGCCCTGTCCCTCCTTCCTACGTGTACAAAACATTCGGCAACCATGTAATAAACTGCGGTACTACAAAACACAGCGCTAACACCAAAAGTGTTACAAACACAAATGGTATGGCTCCTTTATATATAGTTCCTATAGGAACATCACGAGTTACTCCTTTCAGTGTAAACAGATTTATTCCTACTGGAGGCGTTATTGTACCAAGACCGATTACTGTACTGAGCATAATCGCAAACCAGATGGGATC
>CAZWNI010000198.1:0-2703 GCA_964635385.1 uncultured Oscillospiraceae bacterium | reverse complement strand
ACAGCATTGCCTGCGACCCCTTCTGCGGCTCCGGCACCCTGATCATCGAGGCAGCCAGCAAGGCCCTGAATATTCCGCCCTGTCTGCGGCGGCGGTTCGCCGCCCAGGAGTTTGGGTTTGTGCCGGAAAGCGTCTGGCAGCAGGAACGGGCCCGGGGCTTGGACCTGATCCGCCGAGATGCGGAGTTTCACGGTTATGCCTGGGATTTGGAACCGGAGTGCGTGGAACTGACCCAAGCCAATGCCAAAAAGGCGGGGCTGGGCAAGCGGATTACCGTGGAGCAGCGGGACATCAAGGACTTTGTTTCCATTCCCAAAGGAATCACCCTCTGCAATCCCCCTTATGGGGAACGGATGCTGGACCAGCAGCAGGCTCGAACCATCTACCGCACCATGGGGAAGGTGTTTACCCGCACCCAGGGGGAAAGCTACTACATCATCACCCCGGACCCGGAATTTCCCCGCTGCTTCGGACAAACGCCGGATAAACAGCGGAAGCTGTATAACGGAATGTTAAAATGTTATCTCTATCAGTATTTCAAACCTGTTTTTGAAAGGAGTCATGGCCATGAATGAAAGCCATCAACCCGCCCAACCGGCGCCGGTTATCCCCCAATCCGGTCCCAAAAAACGGAAAGCCCCCTCCACCAATCAGTTTTTTGCCAAGAATGTCTGGAACATCTTCACCTATCTGTTGATCGGTGAATTTATGGCTTTGGTCATTGATGTTGCCTTTTTGCTGTTGGATATCACTGCGATCCAGATCATTGTCACTATCGTCAATATCTTCGCCTACTGCGCCATGATCTCCTCCGCCGCCTGGAACTACGGCAATAAAGACTTAAACCGGTATCAATTCGGTCACACGGAAAAAAACCTGAAACGTGGGTTCTGGGCCGGGCTGATTGTCAGCATCTATCCGATGTTTTTCTGTGTGGGATTGATTTTGGCCAATTTCGGCTATATGCCCTACTTCGATGTGGTGTATAAGGTGGGAAATGGTATTTTCTATCACTACTATAACTGGGTGGCCGATGGATTGGTGCCGTCCCAGTTGAGCTGGCAGCAGCTTCTGATTATTATTCTGCCCAATGTCATCACCTTGATCTGCACAACCTTAGGGTATTACTTCGGCTTCAAAGATGTGGATATAGTCAACCGCCTGGTTTACCGCCGGGGCAAACAGCCTCAGCAGGAAAATCCCGAAAAGAAGGATCGCGCCGGATTTTTGTAAGAAGCTGTGTCGGCTGTGTGATGAAAAACCGTGAGGTTTTTCTCAGCTTGTCGAAAAAGACTCTTGATGTTTCCGGATTGACCCACCCTCGGCTCTGCGCCGTTGGACGGGTCAATCCGGTTTGTTATTTCTACAACTTTTTACAACAATAAAACCTTCGGTGTGTTTCTGACCTAGACTTTACTTTTTCAGTAAACCAACGCTGAAATAAATATAATATCAGCGGTTCCCTTCTTTGCGTTCCCGCTTCTCTTCTTCCCGTTGAATCTGCTTTTTCTGTTTTTGATGTTCCGCTGCCAGCCGGCTCATCAGGGCCATTTTTTGCAGAATCATCTTCACCAGCTTATCCAGTTTTTTCCCTTCCCGGTAGTCTGCCGGGGCGATCAGGTCCACCCGTTTGTCGGTCAGCAGGCTGTACCCTGTTGCCTTCTCCTTTTTGTACACCGCCAGGGACTGGCCTCGGTTTAATTTCACCAGCTTCATGCAGGGGACATCGGTAAGGCCGTCCCCGATGTAGATCATGTTTCGGAAGGGAACCGGGCGCAGTTCGTCGGGGATAGAGCGGTTCAGATCCAGGTCGTTGGAGATGTCCAGCACCCCCTTGTTGATGCGGAACAAAAACTGGGTTTTGGCGGTGTAATTCACCGCCAGTTTGGGCCAGACCGCCACCCCGTTTTCGTCGTAGAGAAACTCGCTGGCGTACACCTCCTTAAACTGATCAAAGATGGAACAGCCTTCCACGATTTCTTTCAGCCCGGAAGAAATCAAATAATGCTCCACCCGCACCCCTTGTTCCAAGGCAAAAGCGTTGATTCGGGCAAACCAGCTCTCCACACCGGGATAAAGCTGTATCTTTTTCCCCAAAGCCACAAAATCTTCCCGGCGAATGGGCTGGTGTTTATCCTTGCTCATTCGCACCATCATGTACATATAAGACAAGATCCGGTCCATTTTTTCTTTTCGGGCCAGGGCGTTGGACTGTTCCCAAAACTCCTGAGCAGTCAAGCCCAGTTTTGGAATGAAGCTGTACTCCTGCATGTCTTTGGTGGAGAGGGTTTTATCAAAGTCATACATCATTGCCACCACCGGCATTTTTTCCGCCACGGTATATCCCTCCTAGGAAAAGGTTGTTGATTTTCTAATTTCAGTATATCAAAAAGAAAACAGAATGACAATAAATTTTCTTTCATTTTGATACAATTTCTTACTTTTTACCGAAGATACCAACAACAATTCAGATATTCGGTGCGGCATTGTTTCCCGGAAAAAAGAGGTCTGCGGCAACGGCGGCGGTGTGCTTAACAAATTGCTTTGTTTTGTTGCGGAAATTGATTTTAGTGGAAATATATAGCGAAAATAAACAAAACTTCTTGACATATAGATTAAAATACATCATAATATACACATAAAGATGTTCGAATCTTCTTTGCAACAAAAAGAACCAAAGGTCAGCTCTGCGGTAAGATGCGG
>CAZWNI010000197.1:0-2714 GCA_964635385.1 uncultured Oscillospiraceae bacterium | reverse complement strand
AAACCCAACGGGTACCCGACAGGTATCATGGCAGTATCGAATCTCTGGAAAGGAGAAAGAGGAATGGAGCTGAAACCCCTTGCCGCCTGGAAAGGGAGCCTGGAAGACGGCGCACTGGACCCAGTCCTTCAACTGCTGTACGGCGCCGATTCCTTTGGCGCACCCAAGCTCCGTCAGCGCTTTTTGGAAGCGCTGGAGGGCTTTGGCAAAACCTTCCCGGAACGAACCCTCACCGGGCTGTTTTCCGCCCCCGGCCGCACCGAAATCGGGGGCAACCACACCGACCATCAGCAAGGCTGGGTGCTGGGTGCGGCGGTGAGCCTGGACGTGATCGGGGTGGTGTCCCCCAGGGAGGACAACATCATTCGGGTGCAGTCCCAGGGATATGAGATGGAGGAGGTGGACCTTTCCCATCTGGAACCCGTTGCAGGGGAACAGGAAACCTCCCAGGCCCTGATTCGGGGCATTGCCGCAAGGTTTCACCAGTTCGGCTACCGCATCGGCGGCTTTGACGCCTACACCACCTCTGCGGTGATGAAGGGGGGCGGGCTGTCCTCTTCGGCGGCCTTTGAGGTACTCATCGGCGCCGTGCTCAACCACCTGTACAACGGCGGCCTGGTGGACCCCCAGCGGATCGCCCAGGTGGGGCAGTATGCGGAAAATGTGTATTTCGGCAAACAGTGCGGCCTGATGGACCAGATGGTCAGCGCCGTGGGTGGATTTGTTTCCATCTGTTTCGGGGAGGAACGTCCCCAAATTCGCCAGATCCCCTTTGATTTTTCCAAGGTGCGCCATCACCTCTGCGTCACCGAGGTGGGGAGCGGTCACGAAAACCTGTCCGGGGAGTATTCCGCCATTCCCGCCGAGATGAAGGCGGTGGCGGCCTGCTTCGGCCAGGAAGCGCTGAGCCGGGTCCGGGAGGAGGACTTTTACGCCGCCCTGCCCCAGCTACACCGCCAGGTCAGCGACCGGGCTATCCTTCGGGCGGCCCACTTCTTCGGGGAGACCCGCCGTGCCAAACAGCAGGCCCAGGCCCTGGAAAAAGGGGATTTCCCCGGCTTTTTGGAGCTGGTGCGCCAGTCCGGGCTGTCCAGCTTCCGGTGGCTGCAAAACATCTTTGCCCCCCAGGACCCCGCCTGTCAGCCGGTGTCCCTGGCGCTGCTGGCCAGCGAGCGGGCGCTTCAGGGAAAGGGAGCCTGCCGGGTTCACGGCGGGGGATTTGCCGGCACGATTCAGGCCTTTGTGCCAGATGAGTTGCTGTGCAGTTATGTGAAAACCATGGAAGAGCTGTTCGGACCGGGAAGCTGCCACCGGCTGGCTATCCGTCCCTGGGGCGGGGTGTGTCTGCATACGCCGGGGGCGTATGCAGAGTGAAAAATGAAGAATGAATAGTGAAGAATGAAGAATTATGGTTGAGATGTTCGCTTCGCTCCATCTCTTCATTAAAAGGGGAAGATTCGACCCCAGGGAGAATCCACCTGTCATGATTCGCCGTTCCTTCTTCATTTCTTTCCATCTTGTTTCCTGTTTTGGCGTTCAGATCAATGTTGAAAGGAAGATTCCCATGTCAGTTTTAATTACCGGCGGGGCCGGGTTCATCGGCTCCCACACCTGCGTGGAACTGCTCCAGGCAGGGGAAGATATTGTAGTAGTGGACAACTTCGTCAACTCCAAGCCCGCTGCGGTGGAGGCAGTAAAAACCATCACCGGCAGGGATTTCCCCTTCTATGAAGTGGACCTGCTGGACGAAGCAGGGCTGGAACAGGTCTTTGCGGAACAGGACATCGACTGCGTCATTCACTTTGCGGGACTGAAGGCGGTGGGGGAAAGCGTACAGCAGCCCTTGCGCTACTACCACAACAACCTCACCGGCTCCCTGCTCCTCTGCCGGGTGATGGAGCGCCACGGCTGCAAGCGGATTGTGTTCTCCTCCTCCGCCACGGTGTACGGCAACCCCCACACCGTGCCCATCACCGAGGACTTCCCCCTCTCCACCACCAACCCTTACGGCTCCACCAAGCTGATGCTGGAACGGATCTTCGGGGATCTGTGCGTGCCGGACCCGGCGTGGAGCGTCACCCTGCTGAGGTACTTCAACCCCATCGGCGCCCACGAAAGCGGCCTGATTGGGGAGGACCCCAACGGCATTCCCAACAACCTGATGCCCTACATCTGCCAGGTGGCGGCGGGGAAGCTGGACCACCTGAACGTCTTTGGCAACGACTACCCCACCCCCGACGGCACCGGGGTGAGGGACTACATTCATGTGGTGGATCTGGCCAAGGGCCACTGCAATGCGGTGAAGTATGCCCGGGAGCATACCGGCTGTGACGCCATCAACCTGGGCACCGGCAAGGGCTATTCGGTGCTGGACATTGTCCACGCCTTTGAAGGGGCGACCGGGGTGAAGGTACCCTATGAAATCGCCCCCCGCCGTGCCGGGGACATTCCCACCTGCTACGCCGACCCCTCCAAGGCCAGGCGTGTGCTGGGCTGGGAGGCCCAGTACGGGCTGGAGGATATGTGCCGCAGTGCGTGGAACTATATTGTTCATAAGCAGGCTGATGAACAAAATGAAACGTGAAAAATGAATCGTAAATATTATGGAAGAGACAGGCTGTCGAAAAAGTAAAACATAAAAGTTTTTGGTGCAGCTTTTTACAAAAAGCTGCTGGGGGTACGAACCCCACGCAGTGGGTTCTGGGGCAAAGCCC
>CAZWNI010000196.1:2095-2758 GCA_964635385.1 uncultured Oscillospiraceae bacterium | reverse complement strand
GCAAGCCTTCCACGTTTGGCGGAATCCTTGGAAAACATCAGGCGGCTGCATCTTTCTCCTTTCGCCATTCCCGGCGTGAGACAAGCGAAAAAAGAACCGGCCGTTTTGATAAAACGAACGGAACGGGTTACGGTATTATCATAGCGATTTTTGCGGTGTTTGTCAAATCAAAAGAAAAGAATTTCCAAATCCCTGAACCGAAGGAAAATGTCCTTTCTTTCTTGGAGAAAACCAAAATTTGGCGGGAGCTGAAAACAACGAACGGCGGTCTTGGCGATACACGAATCTGTTTCCGGCGCAGCGCCTCGATTGGCTTAGCCGGATTTTTCCTGCTCCCCTTGCATTTTCCCGGCAAACTTTATATCATAGGCTTAAGAAAAAATCTTTGTCCGGAAAGGAGTCCTCCATGCCGAACTCTTTGATTTATGCCGACCACGCCGCCACTGTCCCGGTTTATCCGGCGGTGTTGGACGCTATGCTCCCCTATTTTTCCCAGCAGTACGGCAATCCATCTTCTCTCTACCGGCTGGGACGGCAGGCCAAAGACGCCCTGGAGCAGGCAAGAGAACGCATCGCCCACCGTTTGAACGCCCTGCCGGAAGAAATCTTTTTCACCTCCGGGGGCAGCGAAGGGGACAACTGGGCGGTAAAGGGAATGGCCCT
>CAZWNI010000196.1:0-2085 GCA_964635385.1 uncultured Oscillospiraceae bacterium | reverse complement strand
CAGGCAAGCGCCATATCATTACCACTGCTTTTGAACACCCGGCCCTGCTGGAAAGCTGCAAGTTTTTGGAACAGCAGGGATACCGGGTCAGCTACCTCCCGGTGAGCCAGACAGGATTTGTCTCACCGGAACAGGTGGAAACGGCCATTACCAACGACACCTGTTTGGTCAGCGTCATGTACGCCAACAACGAGATCGGCACTATCCAGCCGGTGGAGGAAATCGGGGCGGTCTGCCGGAAAAAAGGCGTCCCCTTCCACACCGACGGGGTGCAGGCAGCGGGCTGGCTTTCCATAGATGTACAGGCACAAAACTTAGACCTGCTCACCCTTTCTGCCCACAAGCTGGGAGGGCCTAAAGGGGTCGGTGCATTGTACTGCCGGAAAGGGCTGCCGCTGCATTCCCTGATTCAGGGCGGGCAACAGGAAAAGAGCCGCCGGGCCGGGACGGAAAATGTTGCCGGAGCGGCAGGGTTGGCCAAAGCCCTGGACTTGGCCCTGCAAAATCAGGTCCAGCGCTGCCGGGAAGTTGCTGCCAAACGGAACTGGCTGGAACAGCAGTTTTCCACTTTGCCCAGATGTTTCGTCAACGGCGCAGAACCCCGGCTTCCCGGCCATTTGAACCTTTCCTTTCCAGGTGTGGAAGGGGAAAGCCTGCTGCTGTATCTGGACGCCCATGGCATCGCCGCTTCTTCGGGCAGCGCCTGTGCCTCCGGCAGCGGAAAGCCCAGCCATGTACTGCTGGCCTTAGGGCGCAGCGAGAAGGAAGCCAAAGGTTCCCTGCGTCTGAGCATCGGGGAAGATTTGTCCTGGGAGGACTGCCGCCGGCTGGCGGAAACGGTAAAGGAAGCGGTACATCTTTTGCAGTGCGACGCCCCTTGACAAAAAGCCTTCCGGGGTGGTATCATACAGGTGAAATCGTTGAGAAGAAGGCCTGCTTCCCCAAAAACGTCCCAGAGAGCTGCCGGATTGGCTGGAACGGCGGCGGCGTTTGGAGGTTTTGGCTACCATCTTTGAGAGTGTGCCAACGGCCTGCGCCGGAAACACAACGGCTTTGGGCAGCCGTTATCCAGCCCGGCATGAGAGCGGAAGAAGGGATTCTTCCGAACATGGGTGGAACCGTGGAGTTTCTTAGTGAACTAAGAGCACTTCATCCCATTTGGGGTGGGGTGCTTTTTGCATCTTATCCCTCCAAAACGGAAATTCTATGTACAAGGAGGACACCAACATGATTCAAGTAACCTTAAAAGGCGGCGTGGTTCGGGAATACGAAACCGGCTCCACCGTTGCCCAAGTGGCCCAAAGCCTGGGGGCCGGGCTGTACAAAGCCGCCTGCGCCGGACGGGTGGACGGCGCCCCCTGCGACCTGCGCACCCCCCTGGAAAAAGACTGCCAGGTAGAAATCCTCACCTTTGAGGACAAGGACGGCAGACATGCCTTTTGGCACACCGCCGCCCACATCATGGCGCAAGCTATCCAGCACCTGTGGCCTCAAGCCAAATTCGGCATCGGCCCGGCGCTGGAAGACGGCTGGTACTACGACATCGGCGGTGTGGAGCCCTTTACCCCGGAACAGTTCAAAGCCATTGAGGACGAGATGAAAAAGATCGTCAAGGCAAACCTGCCGGTGGAGAAGCGGTTCATCACCGTAGAAGAAGGCCGGGAGATGTTCGCCGGTCAGGACTACAAGCTGGAACTCCTGGAAGAGTATGCTCAAAAAGGCTGGCAGCTCTCCATCTATACCCAGGGCGATTTCACCGACCTCTGCGCCGGCCCCCATTTGATGAGCACCGGAGCGGTAAAGGCGGTGAAGATCCTCAGCACTGCCAGCGCCTATTGGCGGGGAGATGCTTCCCGGGACAGCCTCTGCCGGGTCTACGGCGTAGCCTTCCCCAAAGCCAGCGAGCTGGAAGCCCATCTGGCCATGCTGGAAGAAGCCAAAAAGCGGGATCACCGCAAGCTGGGCAAAGAATTGGGCTTATTCACCCTGATGGAGGAGGGTCCTGGGTTCCCCTTCTTCCTGCCCAAAGGCATGGTTTTGAAAAACACCTTGATCGACTACTGGCGGGAAATCCACCACAAGGCG
>CAZWNI010000195.1:0-2776 GCA_964635385.1 uncultured Oscillospiraceae bacterium | reverse complement strand
GAAACAAGCCTTCGGCGTGTTTCTGACCAAAAACTTTTATGTTTTACTTTTTCTACAGACTGAAAGCACCGCTGTTTTCCAACGGTGCTTCGATTCCCACAAAGACGGCGGCAACGCCTTACACCCAGCCGCAGAGGATACCCAGGGTATGTACCAAAAAGGCCACGAGCCAGGCCACTACGCACTGGAGGACGCAGACCCCCACCGCCCATTTGCCGCCCAGCTCCCGGCGCACCGAGGAGATGGCCGCCACACAAGGCGTGTACAGCAGGGTAAAGGTTAAAAACACAATGGCGGTAAAGGGAGTGAACAGGCTGCCGAGAGCAGCAGTGCTTCCCCCCAACAACACCGTCAAAGTGCTGACCACATTTTCCTTGGCGGCAAAGCCGCTGATCAACGCAGTGGACACCATCCAACTGCCCAGTCCCAAGGGGGCAAAGATGGGTGCGATCCAGCCGCCGATCATGGCAAGCAGGCTATCGCCCTGGTCGGCGACCACGTTAAACTGATAATCGAAAGTCTGCAAGAACCAGATGATTACAGTGGCCACAAAAATAATGGTAAAGGCCCGAGTGACGAAATCCTTGGCTTTGTCATAGATCAGCCGGCCCACACTTTTGGCGCTGGGGAACCGGTAGTTGGGCAGTTCCATCACAAAAGGGATAGGTTCCCCCTGAAAAGCGGTTTTCTTCAGCATCAGGGCGAACAGCACCCCGATCACAATACCTCCCAGATACAGCCCGATCATGACCAATGCTCCGTAATCCGGGAAGAACGCTGCGGTGAACAACGCATAGATGGGAAGCTTCGCCGAACAACTCATGAAGGGTGTCAGGAGAATGGTCATCTTCCGGTCCCGCTGAGAGGACAGAGTGCGGGTGGCCATAATGGCGGGCACCGAACAGCCGAAGCCGATGAGCATGGGCACAATGCTTCGCCCGGACAGGCCGATCTTCCGCAACAGCTTATCCATGACGAAAGCCACCCGAGCCATGTAGCCGGTGTCCTCCAACACCGATAAAAAGAAAAACAGCACCACGATAATGGGCAAAAAGCTGAGCACCGTCCCTACCCCGGCGAACACGCCGTCAATGACAAGAGAGTGCACTACCTGGTTGACTCCCCAGATGGACAAGGCTCCATCTACCTGATCGGTGAGCCAGCCGATGCCCAGGTCCAGCAAATCAGACAGGAAGGAGCCAATCAGGCCGAAGGTGAGATAAAACACCAGTCCCATAATCAGCACAAACACCGGGATAGCGGTCCACTTGCCGGTGAGGAGCTGATCCAGTTTCCGGCTGCGGGTGTGTGCCTTGCTTTCCCGGGGCTTCACCACCGTCTGGGCGCAGACCTTTTCAATGAAGGTATAGCGCATATCCGCCATGGCGGCCTGCCGGTCCTTGCCGGATTCACGCTCCATCTGGACGATCATGTGCTCCAGCATATCCTTTTCGTTTTGATCCAGATGAAGCTGTTCCAAAATCACCTGGTCGTTTTCTACGATTTTGGCGGCAGCAAACTTTACCGGGATTTTATACTTTTTGGCGTGATCCTGGATCAAGTGCCGTACAGCGTGGAGACAGCGGTGAACCGCCCCTCCGTCGGCGCCGTTTTCGTCGCAGAAATCCATCCGGCCGGGCC
Source organism: uncultured Oscillospiraceae bacterium (assembly GCA_964635385.1). Lineage (GTDB taxonomy): Bacteria > Bacillota > Clostridia > Oscillospirales > Ruminococcaceae > Egerieicola. Next base: position 1,135 of record CAZWNI010000195.1, on the reverse strand, counting down.
GTTCCCGGTACCGTGCCACATGGAGAGCGTGTTCCACCAATTCTTCAATGCCTTCTTTTTTGGCCGCAGAGATGGGCACCACCGGGATACCCAAAATTTCCTCCATTCGATTCACCAGCACAGTGCCCCCATTTTCCCGAACCTCATCCATCATGTTCAGGGCCAGTACCATAGGGATCTCCAGCTCCATGAGCTGCATGGTCAAATAAAGATTCCGCTCCATGTTGGTGGCATCTACAATATTGATGATGCCTTTGGGACGGTCCTTCAAAAAGAAATTCCGGGTGACAATCTCTTCATCGCTATAGGGGGACATGGAGTAAATACCGGGCAGGTCGGTGATGACGGCGTCGGAGTGGCCGATGATGCTCCCGTCCTTCCGGTCCACCGTTACCCCGGGGAAATTGCCCACATGCTGGTTGGCGCCGGTGAGCTGGTTGAACAGAGTAGTTTTGCCGCAGTTCTGGTTTCCCGCCAGGCCGAAGGTAATGGTTTCCCCTTCCGGAATCTCTGCGCCCTCCACCTTCACATGGTAAATGCCCATTTCCCCGGTGTGGGGGTGGGCCACTTCCTTAGGCTCCTGAGCCGCCGCTTTCAGGGTATGGGACGGATGCGTATCCCGAAGCAGAATACAGGAAGCGTCCTCTTTGCGAAGGGTCAGCTCATACCCCCGCACCCGCAGTTCCAAGGGGTCTCCCATGGGAGCCGTTTTAATCAAAGCTACTTCAGCGCCAGGGGTCAGCCCCATATCCAAAATATGTTTCCGCAGAGGAATTTCTTTGCACTGCACCTGTTCGATGCAGCCTTCCATCCCTACCTTCAGATCCGCTAATGTTGTCATGGTCCTTCCTCCCAGTTGCGGTTGCGGCCAATTCGCAGCAACCTGCTTCTACTGTTATACCATGTTAAACGGAAAATTTCAACCAAATTCCCTGGTCAAAGAACGCAAAAAACAAGCTCCTGCCGCCATCGCAGCAGGAGCCAAAAGAAAGGATATTATGTTCTTGCAGGAATGATTAAATTATTGTTTCCGTCTCCGACAGAAAACCCCTCCGCCGGCTAAAGCGGCCAGAGCTGCCAAAGCAACTGCCCCACAGACGGCTGCCGTCCAAGGTTCAGCGGTATCGCCGGTCTG
>CAZWNI010000194.1:0-2790 GCA_964635385.1 uncultured Oscillospiraceae bacterium | reverse complement strand
CCTCCCTTAGCTGCGGCCCGTCCGGCGTTTTGGGGAAACGCCGGACGGGTTGTTTCGCTCCTCCTTTCCTGCACCAGCCATAAGAAAACCGTATCGTAGAAAAAGCATGAACGGCTGTGAAGTCACAGCGAAACAAGATTTGGGGCGTCCGAAACAGCACTCAATGGCGGGGACTCGCCGAATCCGGACTAAGACCGTGGGGAATGGACGGAACGGGAGCCAATGCCTGCTCCCTCCAACCAGGGAATTGATCTGTCCATATGCACCGAGACTGGAAAACGGACTGACCTGCGGGCAGCCTAAGACCGCCAGAAGATGTAGAAAAACAGAAACAGCCCCGTCCCGGCTAGCGCTGGGGCAGGGCTGTATTTTGCGGTTTGTATCAGTGCATCAATCCAGGCGGACAGTCTGGTCAATGGGAAGGGAGACCACCGTGGCCTGGGTGGGGGTTCGCAAACCGTGGGTCTTGTCAATGGACTCCATAATGGCGTTGCGATCCCGGCTTTGAGCCACAATAGCCACCACTTCTTTTTCGGACTGAAGAGTGATGCCTGCGAATTTTTCCACCTCTTCTGCGCCGACCCAGCGGGCCCGGATAATCGTTCCTCCCCTGGCGCCGGCAGCTCGGGCGGTGTCCATCACGGCATCACTGTAGCCCTGGTTGACGCTCACTAAGATCAAGCTGTGATGATTGCTTTGCTCCATCAGTTCTTCCCCCTTTTTTGGTTCCACTTGCTCCAGCCGACTCAAACATATGGCCAAAATGACGCTCATTCCGGTCATATCCAGAGAAAAGGCAATGCCCTGTGCGTCCAGCTTGGAGCGGTCTTCGTCTTTCAAATGGTGCATTAGCTGCTGAACGGTGTCTTTGGGGCCAAAGCTGAGTACAATATCCCGTTCCGTGGTGCTGAAACCCAACGTGTCCAGCAGGTGGGAAGCGGCGGTGCCCCGACCGGCGACCCGCATATGGTCAAACAAACGGTAGGTCTTATAATGCTCCACCAAGTGAGCGCCCTTGCCCCGTTCCACAATAGAAACCAACAGCTGCATGGGACTGATTTGCTGTGCCATAGCTTATACCTCCCAGTAAACGACGCCGTCTTCCACACCGGCCAGATCTTCCTGCAGGGCAGCCCGCAGATCCCGGCCAGCCTTGCGCATCTTGAGCTTGCCGTACAGGCCAAGCAGTTGGATCGTGCACAGGGGGGTCATCGCAACCAGAGCCACGATGCCGAAGGCGTCGGTGAGTACATTGCCTCCCAGCGTTTCACAGGCGCCCATCGCCAAAGGCAGCAGGAAGGTAGTGGTCATGGGTCCGGAGGCCACGCCGCCGGAGTCGAAGGCCACGCCGGTGAACATCTGGGGAACGAAAAAGGTCAGAGCCAGAGCAATGGCATATCCGGGAATCAGGACCCACATGATGGATATCCCGGTGATGATGCGCAGCATGGAAAGCCCGACAGACAGGGCAATGCCAATGGACAATGCGAGATTGATGGATTTTTGGGTGATCGAGCCGTTGGATACTTCTTCTACCTGCTTGGCCAGTACCCGAACAGCCGGCTCCGCCCGCACGATAAAGTAGCCCACCAATGCCCCGATGGGCAGCAGCAGCCACTTTGTCCCGTCAGCAATGCTTGAGCCAATGGCAGAACCCGCAGGCATGAAGCCTACGTTGACGCCCACCAGGAAGAGTACCAGGCCGATATAAGTGTAGACAAGGCCCACCAATACCCGAATCAGTTGACGGCGGCGAAAACGGCGGAAGATGATCTGAAACAGAGCAAAGATCACCATGATGGGCAGCAGAGCCACCGCCACCTCCGACACATACGCCGGAATCTCATCTACAAACAGAGCCGCAGCCTCTCGGGTGGTGGAAACTTCGGGAATGACCACAGAGGTGGAGGATACGTCCAGATCCGGCATGATGATGCCCAGTACCAGAACCGCCAAGATGGGGCCGATGGAACACAGGGAAATCAGGCCAAACGAGTCGTTGCTGGAGTTTTTGTCGCTTCGGATAGCGGCAAGGCCGATACCCAGAGCCATGATGAAAGGCACTGTGATTGGCCCTGTGGTGACGCCGCCGGAGTCAAAGGAGGCGGGAATAATGCTGTCCGGAGCAAAGCAGGACAGAACGAACACCACAATGTAAAAGAACAGCAGGGTATAGGACAGCGGAATTTTCAGCAGCATACGCACCTGAGCCACTACCAAGAAGAACCCTACTCCCAGGGCCACTGCCAGGATCAGTACCATGTTATCCACTGAAGGCAGTTGTTCCGCCAGCACCTGCAGGTCAGGCTCGGCAATGGTGACCACCACGCCCAGCACAAAGCACACCAGCAATGGGATCAACAGCCGCTTCGTTTTGCTGATCTGTACACCGATGCCATCTCCCATGGGAATCATGGACATATCCACGCCCATGGAAAACAGCCCCATACCGAATACCAGCAGGATTGCACCGAATAAAAACAGCACCATAGTTCCCAGCGTGAGGGGAGCGATGGTAAGGCTGATCACCAGCACAATGACGGTGATGGGAAGGACGGAAGCAAGAGACTCCCGTATTTTTTCGAATAATAGTTGATTGTGCCGCAAAAGGGCCTCCTTTCTTGCGGTTGGCCGGAGTTTGAAAAAACCGGTAAAGTGGACATTTTTTTATTATAATATCATAAAACCGGCTTAAACGCAACCCCGGACGCTTGCAGAAGCGGCGATGTGACGTAAATCTTAAGAAAATAAAGCCGTCCCCACCATGGAAAACGGGACAACAGTTCGAAA
>CAZWNI010000193.1:0-2796 GCA_964635385.1 uncultured Oscillospiraceae bacterium | reverse complement strand
TTTGCGGTACTGTGTCACCGGAATGGCGGTTCAGAATCGCCCGGAATACTCATGCCGTCAAGCTGTGGTGAAAGTCCACGAGAGGCGTAGTTGCCGACGAACCCCATAGCGACTCCCAACATCTGAGTTCTTCAAGCGTGTGAAAGGCCCCATATCTAGGGATGCCATCCATTGAGCTTGGGAGTATCGCCTATCCGATTATCAACTTTTACTTTTCATGTAAACTTTCACTTCGGACTGACAGCATACCGATCACACAAAAATAATCAAACTATAATCACTCATTTTTCTGAAGATATAATTCACCATTTACCAGATTTACATTTATCTCGTTGTCTCCTGTCTCATAGAGGTAAGTATCCTCGTTCTGAATCAGAGGAAATTCACTTTCAAACTCATCCTTCGTATTCAAAATAAAACCATCTTCTTGCGGCAGGTTAAGAATGGCATCTCCATTTGTACTGTGAACGCTGATTTCATCCGGCATAGTCTGGCAAGACATATTTATATCACCGTTTGTCGTATTAACTATGATAGATTTAGATATTCCGCCCACTGATATGTCTCCATTTGTTGTTGATAAATTTATAACATTGGATCTGATGTTTAAAGCAGAAATGTCTCCGCGGACAGTATCTGCCGTCACTTTCGTATATTCTGATTCCGGCAAATACAGAACCAGATCCGTACTATAAGAAAATCCCAGTGTGTTTTTATTTCTATCTGTGACTGTCAAAATCTCATTCTTTGTTTCATAGGTCATATATTTCTCTTCAGCTATCACATCAGGGGCGTACTGTATCAGTTTCATCTGCTCAGAATCCGATTTTTCAAAAATAATGTCGCCGTTGATCCATTGAATCCTAATCTCGGATACCGGCTCATTTAAGGACACCTCCGTCACCGCACGTTTCGTTGAATCCCCAGAGCATCCTAGTGCTGACATACTGATCATTCCCGCCAGTGCCAGTAACATAATATAATTTATTGTATTTCTTTTTTTCATAAATATACACCTTCCCATCAATTCGGCATAACTAAAAAAACAAAGTTATTGGATAATCAAAACCGAATGGCCTTATTGCTTAAAATAATCGTTGAAAAATGGCTTATTTATCTATGATTAATAAAATAAATAAACGCTTTCTGGTTTTTCGGTCTTAAATTTTTTCCTAATCAGAAGTTTTTATAAATTCATTTACAGTCCCCAACACACAAATTAATACCTATCATAAATTTTATTAATCAAAAATATTATTTATATTTTCTTTATAAACGTTCCCCAAGTCATCTATGTGAAATATAATATCATAATATTTTTTTAAACTTGATTGCAGATTATGCGTTATTGTAATAACTGTCAATTCCGGAATTTGTAAAATATTTTTTTCTATACTAAAAGCTGTTTCTCTATCTATGGCCGATATTCCTTCATCTAATATAAAAACTTGCTTTTTTTGCAATAAAGCTCTAGCAACAGCCAAACGTTGTCTTTGACCTCCTGATAAATTGAAAGCATTTTCTCCAACATATGAATTTATCCCGTTAGGGAGACTGTCTAGAAATAGCGATACGCCACTAAGATCTAATGCCTGCTTTAAATCATTTTCTTCATAATCTCGAAACATAGTTATATTATCTAAAACTGTGGCATTAAATAAAAATGTATTTTGGTGAACAATAGCTATGGTGTCAAAAATCAATTGTCTATCAATTGTTTTAATGTCTCGCCCATTAAAAAATATTGTTCCACTGTAATTATTGTAGTATCCAGATATTAATCTTATGAGCGTTGATTTTCCACTCCCATTTTTACCCAATATCAAATAATGATAACCATGCAAGATTGATATATTTACGTTCTGAAGACAATACTGATCCTTTTCAGGATATTTAAAAAAACAATTAATTAATTGTATGGTCTGAAAACATTTCATTTTTTTATTATATTTATATGGCTGTTTTAACCCATATTCATTTTTAAATGTAACAACTCTATCTTGTATCGGTTTCGTACTTTGTATTATTGAAACATCATGAACAATACTTGAAATCGGAGTGGTAAACATACTACACAATTGGATCAAAGCCGTAGTGACACCAATAGTTATCTGTCCATTAAATACTAAAAAGCCGCCGATTACTATTATCGAAATTTGAAGGAATGATGCAAAAAGACAAGAAATACTGTCACTTAACGCTTCTATATTATCTCTCTTATTTTTTTTGATAATAGTACTCTTATTCTCTCCGAAAAACTTTTCTATTACAATATTTAAAATATTAGAAGACATTATTAATTCAAATCCGGCGAAAAAATCTCTTATTATCTGAGTAAAATTTTTTATTTGTTTTGAATATGAATACTGCCTTTTTCGCATGAATTTTCCAATCATGTTAGGAACAATTAAACTAATAATTAACATGATAGTTAGCCAAATAGTTATAACTCCGCTATATTGTAATAGTAAAATGAAAGTAAATACAAAAATAAAACTATTCTGAAAAATATTCATAATTGGTTTTAAATATGACTCTTCTAAAATATTTACATCATTTAATATTACTGAAATATAAGCTGATGTATCATTTTTTTTATACTTCTCGTAATCCAAAGAATAAATACCATCAAATATATCATTTCTTATTCGGAATAATATACTATTAATCAAAGAGTTTTTTGTTATATTATTTAAATAATAAACAATTGACAAAATAAAAATGTATAATATTCCACTTAAAGAAATTTTCTTTAGTAAAGTAAGCGTCCCACTAACAGCAGAATCAATAACATAT
>CAZWNI010000192.1:0-2808 GCA_964635385.1 uncultured Oscillospiraceae bacterium | reverse complement strand
CAGGCATAGCAATGATTTTAGGAGGAAATTTTCATGAGTTTGGGCTCGTACCTGAAAAATAACCGTCCCCGCAGCATCGTGCTCACCATCATCTTTGTGCTGGCCTGCCTGGTGTTTGTGGCTGGGGTTGTTTGCATCTATTCCATCACCCAAATGCTGAATACCCAAGACCTGTCGGATATTGTTCTGAGCCAGTCCTCCCTGTCCGTTTCGGACAGCACCGTTTCCTCCACCCAAGACGAAGAAAGTGAAGAAAGCCAGAGTGGTTTGGTTCTTACCGCAGAAGAACTGGAAGAGGCCAACGCCAACATTCGTGCCAGAAACAGTTCTTTGAGCCGCACCTCCTCTTCCAGCAGCAGCACCAGCTCCTCCTCTTCTTCTTCTACTTCCCGGAGCCAGAGCGGGTCCGACGATGAAGACGACGATAGCAGCTACACTTCTTCCCAGACCACTTCCCGCACCACCAGTTCCACCACCAGCCAGGAAGAATCCACTTCTTCTCAATCTACCGGAAGCTCCACCAGCCAGGAGGAATCCACCTCTTCTGTGACCTCCAGCTCCACCACTACCTCTTCCGAGACTTCCTCTACTTCTTCTTCGGAAGAATCCTCCACCTCTCAATCAACCAGTTCCAGCACCTCGGAATCCAGCACTTCCAGCACACCTACAGACACGACCACCGATGATTCCGGCGAAGAAGCGGAATAAGAATAAGGAACGGCAATCCCCCGAATTCCAATGGAGTTCGGGGGATTTTTGTTTATGGTTCAATGCTCTCTGCCCTGTCCTGATTGGAGGAAACCGGCTGGTGCAAGGCGGCAGATTCCCGCCGCTGTACTTCCGGCTGCCGGGGCTGCTCCAAAGCGGAGGAGTCTGCGCCCGCCGGCGGCTTTTGTTTCCAAGGACAAAGGGAACGCTGTGCCACTGCCCGGCACTGATCCACCAGTTCTTCCGGTCCGGTGAGCTGCATTTCCTGGCTGAGGCCAATCACCCAGCCGAAAAACACCGGCCCCGGCACCACCTCCACCAACGCCAAATAACTTCCGTCCTCCAAAAATTCCACCGGAATATCCAGTCCAAACCGGTCGTAAAGAATCTTCAAGCCGGTTTCCGTACAACGGATTCTGGCCCGGCTGAGCTGGCCGCTGTACATGGAAAACAGTCCGGCGCTGTACTGCTCCAGATCCAGCCCCGCAGGTTTGGGGTGGAAAGACTGCTCCGGGGCCAGTTGCGCCCCTTCCATCCGATCCACCCGAAAATGGCATACCGGTTGGTCCGGGTGGCTGGAAGCGTAGCCCAGCAAATAATACCGCTCTTCCCGGTACACCAATCCGTAGGGGGAACAGCAGATGGAGCGGTGTCCCTGATGATACACCTTTTGGCGGAAAGGTCCGTAGTGATAATAACGAAAGGACACAGGGGTCTGCTCCCTTAGGGCCTGATAAATGGTGTCGATGGTGTAGTACAGGCCGGTGTGGGGCGTCTTGCGGGCGGAGACCAGCAAACTGCGCCGAAGCTGCACGCTTTGGGGACGGCTGGTCAGCCGGGAAAGCTTTTGGATCAGCTTCTCCGACTGCTGCTTTGTCAAAATGGCGCTGGCATTCACCGCATCCGCCAGCAGCTTCAGCTCCGGCAGCTCAAAGGTGCGTTCCGCCAAAAAGTAGCGGCAGTCCCGGCCGATGTTGGTTCGGAGGATGTCCATACCGCATTCCTGAAGGGTTTTCAGGTCGCTGTAAATCGCTTTCCGCTCCGTCTCCATCCCTGCCTGAGCCAGCTGCTGCCGTATCTCGCCGATGGAGAGGGCGTGTTCCTCATCGGTCTGCTCCCAAAGAAGTTTCACCAAAAACAGCAGCCGCCGCTTGCCAGTGTTTTTTCCCATTCCGTTTTCCGTCCTTTCCTAATTTGTTCTATTTTTATTATAATGGATTTTCCCGCAAAACGAAAGAGAAAAAAGAACATTTTTTCGATTTTTCCTTCCTACGCAATAGAGTTGATAGCAGTTAAGTCTTCATCATCATGACTCATTTTTCATTCCGCCTGCAGCCAAGGCGGTCAGCCCAACCCCACATCCAGCATCATCATCAAGCAGAACCCGGCAGTGACTCCGGCAGCAGCCAGTAGCTTATGGCTCTGGCTGGCTTCCGGAATCAGCTCCGCCGCCACCACCGTCACCATGGCCCCAGCGGAAAAGGCCAGCAAAAAAGGCAGAATCCCCTGAATCAGCAGAGCGGCGGCACAGCCCACCACCGCACTGACAGGCTCCACCAGGCCGGAAAGCTGACCGAAAAAGAAGGATTTGCTCCGGCTCACCCCTTCCCGCCGCAGGGGCAGGCTGACCGAAGCCCCTTCCGGAAAGTTTTGCAGGCCGATGCCCAAGGCCAGCAGGACGGAGCCAATCAGGTCTCCCCCCGCCCCTACCGTGCCGAAGGCCACCCCAATGGCCATTCCTTCCGGGATATTGTGGAGGGTGATGGCAAAGATCAAAAGCAGGCACCGTCCCACCCGCTTGGAGCCGTGAGGGGCAGCGGCTTCCAGAAAGCTGCTCCGGGAAAGCAGCACCTCTCCCAACAGGATAAAGCCTCCCCCCAGCAGAAAGCCCACGCCGGTGACCAGCCAGCCGCTCTGTCCCAGTTTGCTGCACATCTCCACCGCCGGACTCAGCAGGGAGAAGAAAGCAGCGGCGATCATCACCCCGGCTCCGAAGCCCATCAAGCCGTCCATCAAGCGCCGGTTAGCCCCCTTAAAGAAAAAGACCACCGCCGCCCCCAACGCCGTCACCCCATAGGTAAACAGGGTGGCCAAAAAGGA
>CAZWNI010000191.1:0-2817 GCA_964635385.1 uncultured Oscillospiraceae bacterium | reverse complement strand
TTATTGTGTCCTGTCTCCTGTTGTAGATGTATTGGCTTTGATTGGATACATCATTGAAGTAGTTTTTCTAATTTTGCTTTGGAAGAAAAAACAACTGGTCTGGCCGGAAATGGAACGCTGGCTAATCGTAACTGGTTTTGCGCTCAGTGCGTTTGTGTTGATTTTTGGAGTGGAATTTTTCTGCGGCTGGTTAGAGCAAAAAGAGTATATTAGCTTTTATGCATGTGGGGCCTACCCTTTGTTGATGCTGGTAAAATATCTTTCTGTGTATTTTGGGATTCAAGCTGTATGGAAGATTTGCAAAACAAGAAGGGAAAAACACTGCGAATTGGAAAAACAAAATTTCTGATCATCATAAGAGGGAGAAAATTTCCCCCTAGCAACGGAATGGCAGTTCCAATCACTATTTACGTTTTATTTATGGATTTTCAGTGTTTTATTAAGAAACATGGGATAAAATGCCAATGAGTCATGAACTGAACAATATTTGCTAACAAACGCCCCAGAAAGCCCCGGATCACCTGGAGCAGAAAGGAACGATTGTCTACATGAATGCACAGGAGCCTATTACCAAAACAACAGGGCAGATCTTAAAGGGAAATATCTGCACCCTGTTTAACTTGTTCAATTTTTTAATTGCGGTAGCGCTGGCCTGCGTGGGGGCCTGGACCAATCTGTTCTTTATTTTAATCATCGCTCTGAACGTGGTCATCGGCATTGCCCAGGAATTAAAGGCCAAAAAGCTGGTGGAGGAGCTCTCCCTTCTCACCATGCCTATGTGCGACGTGATCCGCCGCCAGCAGCAGCTCCACATTTCCATTCAGGAGGTGGAAAAGGGAGACATACTTCTGCTGGAAAGCGGCAGGCAGATTTGCGCTGACAGTACGGTTGTTTCCGGGGAGCTGGAGGTCAATGAATCCCTCTTGACCGGCGAATCCGACCCGGTAATCAAAAAACCGGGAGATTACCTGCTGTCCGGCAGCTCGGTGATCAGCGGCAAGTGCCAGGCGGAAATCGTCCATGTGGGAGAGGAAAACTACGCCTCTCAAATTGCCAACGAAGTGAAAAAATTAAAGCAGGTCAATTCTGAACTGCTGCTCTCCATGCGGAAGGTAACCCGTTTTACCAGTTGGTTTATTATCCCTCTGGGCATCTTGCTGTTTTTAGAAGCCTTTTTCCTTCGGGGAGAAATCATGTATGACGCCGTAGTTTCCACTGCGGCGGGACTGCTGGGAATGCTGCCCAAAGGCTTGGTACTGTTGATCAGTATTGGTTTGGCTGCCGGTATTATTCGGCTGTCCAAAAAAAATGTGTTGGTGCAGGATCTGTATTCCCTGGAAAATTTAGCCCATGTAGACGTGATCTGCTTGGATAAAACCGGTACCCTGACCCAGGGCCGTATGCAGGTAGAACAGGCTATTGTGCTGGATTCCGGCACCCCGATGCCCTTTGAAACGATGATAGGGGCATTCCTCTGCAACACCGACGACAATAACGCCACCTTCCAGGCTATGAAAGAATATTTCCAATCGGTGGAGGGAGTGGACGCACCTGCAAAAATTCCCTTCTCCTCGGAACGGAAGTGGAGCGCCGTAACCTTGGACGGCATCGGCACTTTGGTGGTAGGCGCCCCGGAACGGCTCTGCAAGGGCAAGCTGCCGGAGGTGGTTACCCAGGTCATGAAGGAAGGCAAGCGGGTGCTGCTGTCCGGCTTGACAGATGAAATTGAAAACAAGACCCTGAACCCGGACAAGGTTCGTTTGGTGGCTGCCATCGTCATTACCGACCCGCTGCGTGAAAACGCCGCCGCATCGATCTCCTATTTCCGCAATCAGGGCGTAGCCGTGAAGGTAATTTCCGGAGACAACCCGGTAATGGTGTCTGCTGTGGCAAAGCAGGCGGGCATTGAACATGCGGAAAATTATGTGGATATGTCCATGATCCGCCCCGAAGAGATGGATCGGGTAGTGCAGGAGTATACTGTGTTCGGCCGGGTGAGCCCCCAGCAGAAAAAGCTGCTGGTCAATGCCATGCAAAAACAGGGGCATCGGGTGGCTATGACCGGAGACGGCGTCAACGATTTGCTGGCAATGAAACAGGCGGACTGCTCCATTGCGGTGGGGCAGGGAAGCGACGCCGCCAAACAGACAGCCCAACTGGTGCTGATTGACTCTGATTTCTCGGTGCTGCGCAGTGTGTTGGCAGAAGGCCGCCGGGTGGTCAATAACATTACCAAGTCCGCCGGGGTGTTCTTTATCAAGACCATCTATTCGGTGCTGCTCTGCTTGGCGTGTATTATCCTGAATAAGGATTTCCCCTTCCTGCCCATTCAGATTACCCTGATTGACCTGGTCATCGAGGGCTACCCCGCTTTCTTCATTTCCTTTGAACCTAACGACAAACGGATTACCGGCCGGTTCCTGCCTACCGCCCTGCGGCTGGCTGCGCCAAACGCCATTGTCATCACCTTGTCCTGCCTGGCGGTGTTCCTGCTGAATTGGCTGGGCGCTATGCCTTTGGATACAGAGCAGCAGACCTTGTTGATGTACCTGGTTGTGGGCACCATCGGCATTGCGGCGGTGTGGAAATCCTGCTGGCCCTTAAACAAGCTCCGGGGATTTTTGGCCATTACCACCACCATTGGATTTTATGTGGCAGTGATGCTGTTCCACAATCTGCTCCAGTTGACTCTGCCGCTAAGCACCACCATTTGGGTTCTGTTGATTTTCGCAGCGGTTGGGATTTTGCTGGAACGACTGCTGACGCTGCTGATTCGCAGGAAGTTTACCAAGCCTTCGCCGCTGGCAGCGTAACCAT
>CAZWNI010000190.1:0-2835 GCA_964635385.1 uncultured Oscillospiraceae bacterium | reverse complement strand
CAGGCTGTAGAAAAAGTGAAGTTTAGGTCAGAAACACGCCGAAGGCTTGTTTCGTCTTTCTTAAAGGCTTGTGGGGTCGAACCCCACGCAGTGGGTTCTAAGGGGCAAAGCCCCTGCAAACAATCCTTAAATGTTTTCAAGGGTCTTAGGCAGATAGCTCTTGTAGCCCTGGTTGGTGGAAGCCGGAACCGGAATCCCCCCCGGCGAAGCTGCCGCAGGCAGCCAGCAAGGGTGGCTGCGGAATGGCCTTAATAAAACTTACAAACCCTCTGTGTTTTGCGGCACAGAGGGTCAGCTTGTGGAAAAAGATTCTTGATGTTTCCGGATTGACCCGCCCCCGGCTCTACGCCATTGGGCGGGCGGATTCCGGTTTGTTATTTCCACAACTTTTTACAACAATAAGGCGCAGGAAAGAACTTTTGAAACAAAACAATTCCTATGCGGGGGCTTTGCCCCCTGCACCCCCACCAGCCTTTGAAAAGGCTGGACCTAAACTTCACTTTTTCGACAGACCGAGGTTTACTCTGCAACCCCATTTCCCCGCCCGACCCCATGGATTGTTGGGTGCGGAAGGAAAGCACCCGCTGTTCCTTCCGGGAATATTTTGATCCTGAACAGGAAAAAGATTACCCCGCCGTGCAATTTTTCCGGCGGGGCTGCTGGTTTTGGGAAACACGAGATCCAGCCGGTGCGGAGCCGGCAGCGTGTCCCGGTTTGATATTATTGTTCGAGCAGCCGGCGCAGCAGGGCGATCGCCTCCCCCGCCAGGAAAAAGCTGCCGCAGACCAGCAGCATCTCTTCCGGATCCAATTCCTGCAAAGCGGCGGCCAGCCCCTGCTCCACCGTATCGTACCACTCCACCCGGGCAAAGTAAGGACGGGCCAGTCGGGCCAGTTCTTGGGGAGCGAGGGCCCGGGGGTTGTCCACCGGCAGACAGTACAAGGCGTCCGACTGAGCCGCCAGCAGCTTTAAGTTGTCCTCCACCGCCTTGTCTCCCAGCATTCCGGCGGCGATTTTTTTGGAGCAGGGAATGCGGGAGAGGAGTTCGGTCAGCCCGGCCACCCCTTCGGGGTTATGGGCCCCGTCCACCACCACAAAGGGGCGGCGGCAAAGCACCTGGAACCGGCCCGGAAAACGGGTGCGGGCGAACGCCTCGGCGGCGTCCTTTTGGGTGACGGCAAACCCTGCCTGCTGCAAAATGGGGAGCAGAGCCAGCACCATCTGGGCGTGGAAGCACTGGTGCCGCCCCGCCAGGGAAACGGCATACTCCTTCCCCTCCAGCCTGAACCGGCTGCCGAAGGGGGTCTCCTCCAATATGGTCAGGGCGGCAGGGTCCGGCTGAAACACCCCGGCCCCCACCTTCTCCCCCATGGTTTTCAGTACTCCGGAAGCCCTGGGATTCATCTCCGGGTAAAGCACCGCCGGGGCGCCGGGCTTGAGGATACCCCCTTTTTCGGCGGCGATCTGCTCCACCGTGTCCCCCAGAATGTCGGTGTGGTCCAGGGAGATGGAGGCGATAAGGCAGGCCGCCGGGGAGGGGATTACGTTGGTGGCGTCGAACCGTCCTCCCAGCCCCACTTCCAGGCAGACGATGTGGCAGCCCATCTGGGCAAACCAGCAGAAAGCCAGCGCAGTGATAAATTCAAACTCGGTGATGAACACTCCTTCCCCCTCCAGCTTGTCCACCATGGGTTTCAGCCGGGTGGTCCAGGCGGCCAGCTCCCGTTCCGAGATCATCTCATCGTTGACGGTAAACCGCTCCCGAAATTCCAGCACATAAGGGGAGGTGTATTTCCCCACTTTGTATCCCGCCTGCATCAGCAGGTTGCCGGATAGCTGCACCAAACTGCCCTTGCCGTTGGTGCCGGCGATGTGGAGAAATTTCCCCTTGTTCTGGGGATTGCCCGCCCGGGCCAGCAGACGGGACACCCGGTTCAGCCCCAGCACCCAGCCGTGCCGGGAAAGGGAATGAATGTAGTCCAAAGCCTGTTCATAGTTCATAGTGCGTCCTCCTTACCGCCGGAAATCGTCGTCCCAGGGGTTGGAAGGATTGGAGAAGGAATCCCGGTACTCCTTCTGACGGCGGATATTTTTGATTCGCCGAAACAGATTGCCCCCGAAAAACAGCAGCAGGTTCAGCAGGGAAAAAACAAGGGCTGCCCGGCCGGACCAGCTCTCCGCAAAAAGCCGCCACACCAAAAAAAGCCCGTCCACTGCGGCCAAAAACTTTACCGGAATGGGAATCAGGAAAAACAACCGCACCTGGTAGTTGGGGTTGAGAATGGCGAAGGCCAGAAACAGGGAAAGGTTGATGTATTGGCTGGTGGCGGAGCCGGTAAGCAGTCCGGCAAAGACGGCTCCCAAAAAGCCGAACAGGTAGTAGAGGTTAAAGCGGAAGTCCCCCCACTCCCGTTCCAGGGCGGAACCGATGATCCAGTAAAAATAAAGCATAAAAGCGGACAGGAGCAGGTTCCCCGACGAGGGCTGGAACAGGAAGGTAAAGACCCGCCACACCTGACCCTGAAAGATCAGGTCTCGGCTGAAGGTCAAAAAGGAAGAAAAGCTCATTCCCGTTTGGAAATACATAATGTAGTTCAGCGCCCAAGCCGCCGCAGTGCAGACGGTGAGGATAGTCATCCGGTTGGGAATGGCGTGGCGGCCGAACCGGCGGTCCAACTTGTCGAGCCAGGTTTCTACGTAGTACATAAAAGTCCCTCCAAAAGCGAAATGGCAAGAAATCACCCTCCTATTCTAGCACCCCTTTCCCTTCCAGTAAACAGACAAATTGTGAAGATTCACCTTGAACCCGGAGTTGGGTTCCGGTATAATAAAACC
>CAZWNI010000189.1:0-2841 GCA_964635385.1 uncultured Oscillospiraceae bacterium | reverse complement strand
CATATCCCGTCCGCAATTCCCCCTCTGCTCCCGTCACTTTGTTCAAAAAATCAGTTGCAGTATTTTCGGTAGCCTGCGCCCTTTCTTTGTGAAGGAAAGTTTTTTCTCCTTTTTCAAACAAAAATGCCCTTCAGCCAAAAAGCCAAAGAGCACTTCCAAAATTACAAAGAAAAAGCGTCTGCCTTTTTCAGGGAATGAAAAGATCAAAGGGCCATAATCAGCCGGTACAGGCAATACCCCGCCACCAAAATCACCGCCGGATGGAGGAAAAACCGAAACCATGAATGGGGAATGTGGATCTTGGCCGGGGCAAATTCCGCTTTCAGCCTGCCCTGTCCAAACAGCCAAAACAAACTCCCGCCGCAGGCCACCAACAGGACAATCCAAAACGCCTGCAGCCAGAAGCTGATGCCCGCCACGTTGTCCAGCAACATCATTCTGCCCCAGTCCATTAGATTAAACAACATATGCAGTAAAATCCCGGTGCGGAGAGAGCCGGTGCGCACCGTCAGCCAGCCCAGCACCAATCCAACCGCCAAAGCCAAAAACAACTGGGGCAGGCTGTTGTGCATCAAAGCAAACAGTACCGTGGAAGCGGCAATGGCAAAGCTGTCCCCGTAAGGGCGGAGCCGGGAAAGCAGCGCCCCCCGGAACAGGTATTCTTCCACCACCGGACTGATAAACACCGTCAGCAGCAACGTAAGCCAGGGATTCCCCAAGGACCATTCAATGGTGGGAATGCTGGCTTGGGGCAGCCCCATGCTGCCGAACAAAACACCCCATATCCAGGTACAGGATTGGCACAGGCTGTAGACAAACGCCGCTACCAATCCGCCCAGCGCCAGACGCCGCCAGTCGATTTTTCCAGCCAGCAGTTTGGGGACTGCCCCGGCGTCCCGGCGGCACTTCCACCCCGCCGCCGTCATGCACACCGGAATCAAAATCAACTGGGAGAAGGCAAAGTACACGAAATTGCCGGTGAGTTCTGTCACGGCATTGCGGTATCCCAGCCAAAACGCCCCTTCACTCAGGCTGCCGCTCCAAAGTTCTCCCAGACACCAGCACAAGGCGCCGAAGCGTGGGCAGAACCACTGAAGGTATAAAATCAACAGGCAGTACCCCACCAAAGCCAAGGCAGTTGCCCCCACTGCCTTGCGGTAATAATGCTTTTGCAGTTTTTGCACAGCAGCCGCTTCCATAAAGTGCCTTCCTTTTCCGGATCTTGCTTCTTATCCCTTCGCCCTGAGGAAAGTCAGGGCCTCCCCTGCCGCCTCCAAATGCGAATTTGAGCCGGTCTGTTTCCGGGTTTATTGAATTATTATAACATGGCGGGAAATTTTTCTCAACTGCTTCGGCTTTCCCTTCTGTGAGAATGCTGTGAAAACCTGCTCTGCAAATTTTTTTGAATGATGTTTTTGGCTGGAAATATATTATATCGTGTTCTTTCCTCCCATATCAGCCGGCAAAACACCTTCAAAAAATTCCTATTTGTAATTTTTCGATGTAATAATACAAAAAAGCAGACTTCCCGTCGGGAAAAGCCTGCTGTTTTTGTAAGGTATTCTTTCAAAAATACTATTTCTCTCGTTTCTCCAACCGAATCCCTTGAAGCTGGGCACGGAGATTTTCCCGGGTGCGCTGACGGTATTCCAATCGAAGATTGTGCCGCTCTCTCTGCTCTTCTGCCGTCAGCTCCCGTTGACGGGACAGGGCAGTGAGTTCATTTAAGCGGGCAATCAAAGAATTGCTCATAAGGGTTCCTCCTCCACGGGATAAAAGACACAAAGCCAAATGCAGGGGCTGCTGGTGTAGCTCACCCGGTGTTTTTGGTGAGCAGGCAGAAGAAGGGTGTCCCCGGTTTTCAACCGCACCTTGCTTCCATCGGGATAGGCAATTTCCCCTTCCCCTTGGAGAACGGCCACCCACTCGTTCTCCTGCTGGTCGTACCAGAATCCTTCCGGGGAAACCTGTCCGCCGGAAAGAACCCGCTCGATGCGGACGCCGGAGGCAGCGAGCAGACCTTGGGGCACTTCTTCCTCCGGAAGCCGGTCCGGCAGGGCAAAAAGATTCAATCTGCCTCCACCCCCAGCCGCCATTCCAGATACTCGTCGTAGCTGCACTGCCGGTCGATGAGTTTCCCTTCCGGGGTGATCTCCATAATCCGGTTGGCAATGGTCTGGACAAATTCATGGTCGTAGCTGGCAAACAGGACGATGCCGGGGAAGGCGGTGAGGCCGTTGTTCAAGGCGGTGATGGACTCCAAATCCAAGTGGTTGGTGGGCTGGTCCAGCAGCAGCACATTGGCCTGCTTCATCATCATTCGGCTGAGCATACACCGCACCTTTTCCCCACCGGACAACACCTTCACCGGCTTGGTCACCTCTTCGCCGGAGAACAACATCTTGCCCAAAAAGCTGCGGAGATAGGTGTCGGTATCGTCGGTGGAATACTGCCGCAGCCAGTCGATGATGGAAAGGTCGCTGCCTTCAAAGTAGGCGTTGTTGTCCTTTGGAAAGTAGCTCTGGCTGGTGGACACCCCCCACTTGAAGCTGCCCTGCTCCGGCTGCCGGCTGCCCGCCAAAATTTCAAACAAGGCGGTGATGGCACGGTCGTTTTCCCCCACAAAGGCGATTTTGTCCCCTTTGTTCACCCGGAAGGAAATGCCGTCCAATTCCGTTTCCCCGTCCTGGGAACAGTGAATGTCTTCCACGGTGAGGATCTCCTTGCCCACTTCCCGGTCTTGGGTAAAGGCCACAAAGGGGTACCGCCGGGAAGATGCGGGCAGTTCCTCCACCGTCAGCTTGTCCAGCAGCTTGCGCCGGGCGGTGGCCTGCTTGGACT
>CAZWNI010000188.1:0-2895 GCA_964635385.1 uncultured Oscillospiraceae bacterium | reverse complement strand
AAAGCAAAAAACAGCGGAATTGACTTCTTCCTCGCTTACTGCCTTCCATTATAAAACGGGCCGAGGGGATTGTCAAGATGGAAAAAACTTCATTGATCCCATTCCGGGGGCGCAAAGGCGTTTTCCAGATACTCCATGGTAAACTGTCCCCCTTTGCCCCGCACCTCCGCTACGTCGAACCGCACCGGCAGGCTGTCGGGGTGCTGTTCCAGATAGTCCAGCGCCGCCAGCCCCACCTTTTTCTGCTTGGCTTTCCCCACCGCCGCACGGGCAGGCTCTGTCTGGGGCTTGGAGCGGGTCTTGACCTCCACAAAGCAGAGGGCGTCCCGGTTCCGGGCAATGAGATCCACCTCTCCCCGCAGGGTATGGTACTGCCGGGCCAGAATTTCATAGCCGTTCTGTGCCAGCCAGTCCGCCGCAAAGTCTTCCCCCTGCGCCCCCAGGGGCTTTTTCACCAGCTCCGGGTGTTCCTTGGCCTGATAGTATTTTTTCAGGAAACTGTGCCGGTGCGCCGGGCTTTCCCCATACCGGTCCAGCATGGCGTAGTGCAGGGCGGTGCCGTAACCCTTATGCTTTTCAAATTGGTACTGGGGGTACTCTCTGGCCAGTTCTTCCATGGAGCGGTCCCGGGCCACCTTGGCCAGAATGGAAGCCGCCGCAATGGAGGCGCTGGCGGCGTCCCCGGAGACAATCAGCCGGGTGGGCAGGCCCAGCTCCGGGTCCCGGTTGCCGTCCACCAGCACCAGGCCGGGGGTGAGGGAAAGCCCTGCCACCGCCCGGCGCATGGCCAGCATGGCGGCGTTCAAGATGTTCATCTCCTCGATCTCCGCCACCGTGGCCTTGGCGATGGAAAAGCACACCGCCTGGGCCTGAATTTCATCAAACAGCTTCTCCCGCTTTTTGGGGGTGAGCTTTTTGGAGTCGTTCAACCCTTCCAGGTCATACTCTTTGGGAAGGATCACCGCCGCAGCGTACACGTCCCCTGCCAGGGGACCCCGGCCCGCTTCGTCCACCCCGCAGAGCAGGGGGGCGTACAGGCTTTCATCAAACTCACGCAGGGTCATCTTCGGCTCCCTTCCGGGGGGATTCCAGGGTGATCCGCCCCAACTTGCCGCCCCGGTACTCGTCCAGCACCGTGGAAGCGGCACGCTGCAAGTCAATCTCCCCGCCGGGAAGCAGCATTCCCCGCTTTTTGCCGATGGCCAGCAGCAGCCGGTAACCGTCCAGCGGGGCGATTTCCCTTTCTTCCAATTTATACCGCTCCGCCACCAGCCTGGCGTAGCCGTTTTCCTTCAAAAAGGCCAGCAGCCGCATGGCCAGAAGCTGGGTGTCGATGATCTCGTCCTTCACCGCCCCGGTAAAGGCCAGCCGTTCCCCCACCAGGGGGTCCTCAAATTTAGGCCACAATACCCCGGGCATATCCAGCAGTTCGGCGTCCTTTCCCAAAGGCACCCACTGCTGGGCCCGGGTGACCCCAGGACGGTCCTCCACCTTGGCCCGCCTGCCCCCGGCCAAACGGTTGATCAAACTGGACTTGCCCACGTTGGGGATACCCACCACCATCACCCGAATGGGCTGGCCCACCAGACCCCGGTTCTTCCGCCGCTGAAGCAAATCCTTCAGCAGGGTGCGGAGCATGGGGAGGATTCGGTTGACGTTTCTGCCGGTTTTGCAGTCGCAGGCCAGGGTGGGGACGCCCTGTTTCTGGTAATAGGACAGCCACTTGGCGGTGATGTCCGGGTCGGCGTAATCCGATTTGTTCAGAAGCAGCAGCCGGGGCTTATTGTTGAGCCACTTGTGCAGCTCCGGGTTTCGGCTGGAGGCGGGGATACGGGCGTCCGCCAGCTCCACCACCACGTCCACCTGCTTTAAGTGCTGGGTGATCAGCCGCCGGGTTTTGGCCATGTGTCCCGGAAACCACTGGATAGAGGGGGTGTCCAGGGGGCGCTGCTGAAGCTCTTCATAGATATTTTGTTCTTCCATCAATCTACTCCTGAAAATTTAGTTCAAGACGCCGAACCGGTCCAGAGGCAGCAGCCGGAAAACCACTTCTCCGAACACATTGTCCAGATCCACCATGCCCACTTCCGCATACCGGCTGTCCAGGGAGTTGTTCCGGTTGTCCCCCATGACGAAGATGCAGCCTTCCGGCACGGTGCAGGGGAAGTCGATGAGGTTGCCGGAATGGCTGTTGGTGGGGGTGTTCACATAGTCCTCCTCCAATGCCACTCCGTCCACATAGACGATCCCGGCTTCGAAATCAATGTCTACCGTCTGCCCCGCCACGGCGATGCAGCGCTTGATCAAAGGCTCCTGGCCGTCCTCCCGGTTGATCACCACAATGTCCCCCGGTTCCACGGTATAAAACAAGGAAGAGATCACCAACCGGTCCCCGTCCTGGAGGGTGGGCACCATGGAAGTGCCGTCCACCTGGACTTCCTGGAACAGGTAAGTCAGCACCACAATGGCCAGGATCATGCAAAACAGGGTGGTTTCCACCCAATCGAAAAATTCCTCCACCGCCCCGTTCCATTTTTTCCTGCCCTTTTTGGTTTCGGGTTGTTGCTCCATGGTTGTCACGCTCCTATTGGTTTCGGGTTGTTGCTCCATGGTTGTCACGCTCCTACCTGAATAAAATCAAAAACAAAAGGGGAACAGCAGATCACCTACCGTCCCCCTCTGTTGCATAGTCCGATTACAGACGTTCTTTGACCTTTGCAGCCTTGCCCACACGGTCACGCAGATAGTACAGCTTGCTGCGGCGAACCTTGCCCATCCGGACAACCTCAACCTTTTCCACGTTGGGGCTGTGCAGAGGGAACACACGCTCGATGCCGCAGCCGTAGGCTACCCGGCGCACGGTGAAGGTCTCGGCGACGCCGCCGTGACGCTTGG
>CAZWNI010000187.1:0-2951 GCA_964635385.1 uncultured Oscillospiraceae bacterium | reverse complement strand
ATAGCTTCTGTTTCTGCACAACTTATATCACGCCGTGCAGTTCGGTCTTATGGTTCTATACTGCCTCTGTCCACAAACGTGATACGTTTTTCGTTTATTAAATTTTAATTACCGCTTGTCGATGATTGACAAGCTACTTTACTTTGAAACTCTATTATACCTATTACTGCCCCGATACTACTTTTGACTCTTGAAAATCCTGCGGTCGGGCACTTATAAATAACGCTCCGCTATCATCCTTGGTCATAAGTAGCGATGCGCCACACCCGTGACAAATCAGCTCTGCTTCTTTGCAGTTTTTCACGCGCATTTGCATCGCACCACAAAACGGGCATTTTAGTTCCGTTCTTTTTGCCATTTTTCGATGTCCTCCTTTTCCCACACACAAATGCGATTGTTTTCGGAAAACTCTTTTATATGGGTTGGGTTAGTCCCGTACAGAGTAGTCCTCACATTTGGCATTTCCTGATTTACTTCGCAGGAATACTCGAAGTATTCGATAGACAGCTTCTCACTCTTTTCGGGGCTGGGCAAGAGTGCATACTGCCATTAATCGACGATTTTTATATCTTGAAGAGTGGCAAAACTTATCTTCTCGTTATCCATAACGATATATCTCATTGTAATGCTTTTCTCTTTAAGTTTACCGCTTATATTATGATAGTGCCCTCCTCGATAATAGACAACTTCTATTGTCATACCCTTCTCGATTTGCAATATCATTTCCGACAATCGGGCGTTCTCCTCGTCGGACAGCTCTTTTTTTTCACATCGGGACATTTTTTCTTCCCGCGCCTTAAATTCTTCGTGTAATCCCTTTAAGGAATCAAATGGAGCAAATTGCGCTGCGCGGTTTGCCCGCATTGATTTATTCACTGTTATGACCTCCTATCTGCTTATTGCGCTGTATTGCCGTTGCACCTTCCAATAAATCACTTGCACGAAGAACAGCGTTTTTGCCGTATTTGTCTTGCATTTTTAGTACAGCAGCTTCTGTGCGTTTTTCTTTTTCGATAGCATCCATATCAGTAAACAGGTCATACCCCTCGCAGCAGTCGTCAACTATATTAGTGAAATCAATGCCTATCCGTCTTATCGGGGTTTCCTTATCCACTATTCGCTCGAACAACTGATGCACATACGGCTTAATAGCCGAATACACATTTGTCGTTATGTGCATCTTTATCGTACCGGCGGCAGGTGGGATTACGTCTTTTGAGTAGCCAATGTATATACCCACCTTATTTGATATGACGTGTTCCCTCATCATACGATGGCACATATTCAGAGTCATTTCATCCATCACGACCAATGCTTTGTCAAACGTGTAATCTTCAAATAAAATCTGTGAGTTTGATATAGACTTACTGTTTGACTTATATCCCTTTATGTCCTGCATTGTACAAGGTTCTCTACCCCACGCATGATCGATTAGTATTTCTGCATTTATGCCGAAGGTTTTATAAAGCAGCTCCTCTGGTAGCCGCGTAATTCCTTCCATATCATATACACCGAGTTTGGCAAGGCGTTTTGCCGTTCCTCCTGCTATATGCCAAAAATCAGTTATTGGACGGTGTTTCCATAAGGTTGTCTGATACAGTTTCTCGTCCAGATAGCCGATATGGTCAGGCACTTTTTTAGCTGTAATGTCAAGCACTATTTTTGCAAGATACAGGTTTGTGCCTATACCTGCCGTCGCCGGAATATGCTTCTCAACGGCTATCAAATTCATAAGCATTGTTGCAAATTCCTTTGCGCCCGTCTTATAACACCGTAAATAATCAGTTGCATCAATGAACGACTCGTCAATAGAATAGACGTGAATATCATTTCTATCAATATACCGCAGGTACAGCTCATAGATGTCCGCAGCATACTCTATATATTTTTTCATTCTGGGCTTTGCAATAATATACTCAATCCCTTTTGGAATTTCAAACATTCGGCAGCGATTTTTTACGCCCAATGCTTTCATTTTAGGACTTACTGCAAGGCACAACGCGCCGTTTCCTCTTGTTTCGTCTGCGACAACAAGATTTGTTGTAAAGGGATTTAGCCCCCTTTCCGCACATTCTACTGATGCGAAAAACGATTTCATATCTATACAAAAATATATTCGATTACCCATCAGTCTTACACCTCTACTACTATGGCAATACGCTAACCATTTCCTGTTATGTCATCCGTAACAAAATTATTATATCGCGTTCGTCTGTTTCTCCTTTGGCAAGTGATTAAGCGTTAATTTTGCAAGCGCAACAGGAACACGAAATGTATTTACCATATTTTTGCAGTGTTCACACTCAAACCATCCGTTTGTTTCTTCTAAATTTAATCCTTTGTTTATTGTCCCACATACGGGGCATTTTTCATCATATTGCATAATGCTTTTTCTCCTTATAGGCTTTTTATCACTTTTATTGCTTTACCCTGAATAACTACATTATCAAAAACCATATCACTATACGCTTCGTTTTCAGGGTGAAGAATAATTTTGTGCCTTGCTTTATCCAAATAAAATCGTTTGAGCGTTGCTTCATCGTCTATGAGCGCAACAACAATATCGCCATCCTCCGCTGTATCTTGCATACGGACGAATACCAGCTCACCGTCATTTATTCCGGCATTGACCATTGAGTCGCCGTGAGCACGAAGAGCAAAATATTCCCCCGTGCCCAGCTCACCTTGAAGAATTGGAACATACTCTTCAATGTTCTCTTCCGCAAGTATAGGCGTACCACACGCAATCTGACCTATGACCGGCACCTGTTTAATGGAGGCTCTTTGTTTTATGGTGCTAACTCCACGCCTGCCGTTCACGTCCAGCCTGCCGGCTTTTTCCATACGTTTAATATGGTTATAAATGCTTGCTGTAGATGACAGCCCCACTCCCGCCGCAATCTCACGATAGCTCGGATAATAATTGTTCTGCTCGATGTACTTGTTTATGA
>CAZWNI010000186.1:1243-2971 GCA_964635385.1 uncultured Oscillospiraceae bacterium | reverse complement strand
GAAAGGACGCTTTTGCCTAACAACCAGGACGCTTGTGTTCTTTCCCTAGACAATTTATTTTGTGGGGATTTTCCCCACACCCCTAGAATCTTTTTTGAAAAAAAGATTCACCAAAAAACTTCAATTTAGGAGGTTTGTTTATGAAACGACCCATTGCACTGATTATTATGGACGGCTTCGGCCACAATCCTTCCGATTACGGCAACGCCATCGCCGCCGCCAGCAAGCCCAATCTGGAGCGGCTGAAAGAACTGGGCAGTATGACCTATATCGGGGCTTCCGGTCTGGACGTGGGCCTGCCCGACGGCCAGATGGGCAACTCCGAAGTGGGCCACACCAACATCGGCGCAGGCCGGGTGGTGTACCAGGAACTGACCCGGATCACCAAGTCCATTCAGGACGGGGACTTCTTCCAGAACCCCGCTCTGGTGAAGGCCATGGAAAACTGCAAGGAAAAGGGTACGTCCCTCCATCTCATGGGCCTGCTCAGCGACGGCGGGGTTCACTCCCACTTTGACCACCTGGCGGGCCTGCTGGCCATGGCCAAGAAGTTTGAGCTGACCCAGGTGTACGTCCACTGCTTTATGGACGGCCGTGACGTGCCCCCCACCTCCGGCAAAGAGTATGTCCAGAAACTGCTGGACACCATGCAGGAGCTGGGCGTGGGGCAGATCGCTTCCATTATGGGCCGGTACTACGCCATGGACCGGGACAACCGCTGGGAGCGGGTGGAAAAGGCCTATAAGGTGCTGGTGCTGGGGGAAGGCAACGTGAACCTGAACCCGGTGGACACCATGGACAAGTCCTATGCCGCCGACGTCACCGACGAATTTGTCCTGCCCACCGTCTGCTGTGAAGGGGGACGGATTGGCGAAAACGACAGCGTGGTGTTCTTCAACTTCCGCCCCGACCGTGCACGGGAAATCACCCGAACCCTGGTGGACGACGACTTCACCGGCTTTGACCGCCCCAAAGGACGGTTCCCCCTGTACTATGTCTGCATGACCCAGTACGACGCCACCATGCCCAACGTGGACGTGGCCTTCAAGCCGGAAAAGCTCACCAACATTTTCGGGGAGTATATCTCCAAAAAGGGACTGACCCAGCTTCGCATTGCGGAAACCGAGAAGTACGCCCATGTGACCTTCTTCTTCAACGGCGGAGTGGAAGCGGAGTTCTCCGGGGAGGACCGGGCGCTGATTAAGTCGCCCAGCGTGGCCACCTATGACCTGAAGCCGGAGATGAGCGCTTATGAGGTCTGCGACGAAGTGGTGAAGCGGATTGAAAGCGATAAGTACGATGTGATTATCCTCAACTACGCCAACTGCGACATGGTGGGCCACACCGGTGTGTTTGACGCCGCCAAAGCCGCTGTGGAAGCGGTGGATACCTGCGTGGGCCGCACGGTGGACGCCATTTTGGCCAAAGGCGGGGTGGCGCTGATCACCGCCGACCACGGCAACGCCGACCAGATGTACGAAGAGGACGGCTCTCCCTTCACCGCCCACACCACCAACCCGGTGCCGCTGATTGTGGCGGGCCTGGGGAAGGTGAAGCTGCGCCAAGGCGGCCGGCTGGCGGATCTGGCTCCCACCATGCTGAAGATCATGGGCCTGGAGCAGCCCAAGGAAATGACCGGCCAGAGCATTGTGGTAGATGAATAACCGAAAGTTTTTTGATCCAGCTTTTTTCAAAAAAGCGGATCAGGGGTGTGGGGACGAAACCGTC
>CAZWNI010000186.1:0-1233 GCA_964635385.1 uncultured Oscillospiraceae bacterium | reverse complement strand
TTTCTAGTCCCCGCACCTTTCTTTTTGTCTTAATGAGAGGTGTCAGTTGATTGCCGCAACCTTGCGGGTAAGAAAACAATCCGAATAGAGGAATCCGAATCCCTGCCAGTGGCGGCGGGCAGACCAAAAAACAACCTGCCCCGGCGGGGAGCCGGTGGGCAGGTCAGACGTTTCACGATTCATTTTGCTAAAAACAAGCCCCTTGACAGGAAGCAGCCGTTCCCTCTTGTCAACTGCAAAACAGATGGTTCCCGATTCGCTTGATTACCGGCCGGGTCCGAATCCAGGCGTTGCTGGTTTTGTCCGGATTGTAATAGTAGATGGCGCCGCCGGTGGGGTCCCAGCCGTTTAAGGCGTCCTGTGCCGCCTGGTAGGCGGAATCGGCGATGGGTTCGTTGAACTGCCCGTCGGTGATGGCGGTAAAGGCGCCGGGCTGGTAGATCACTCCCGCTAAGGTGTCCGGGAAGGAGGGGTGGGCAATGCGGTTGAGGATACAGGCCCCTACCGCAACCTGGCCTTCGTAGGTTTCCCCTCTGGCTTCCGCCGAAATGATCCGGGCCAGCAGGTAAACGTTGCTGTCGGTGGCCGCAGGAATGGCGCCGATGCTGATGCCCAGGCTCTTTAAGGTGGCGGGGCCGGCAATGCCGTCTGCCGTTAAGCCGTTGGCTTTTTGGTAGCGGATCACTGCTTCCCGGGTGGCGCTGCCATAGATGCCGTCGATGCTGCCGTCATACAGCCCGTACTCCTTCAGCTTTTCCTGAATGGCGGTGACTTCTGAGCCCCGGCTCCCCATTTGGGATAGGACGCTTTGACTTTGGGTCTGGATTTGGTATTCCTCCACAAAATAACACACCCCGCCCAGCAGCAGCGCCAGGCTGAGCAGTACAATCAAAATGCGAATGGCTGCGGTTTTTCCCTTCATGCCGGTTTTCCTCCCTTGGGTGTTTTTCCTAGTCTGTCCTTCTTTTTTTTGGGTATACACCGCCGCTCGCCGAGAAAAAGATTGTTTTTCAATCTGAACTTGAAAAATATGGCTTAATTATCCCAATTAAAAAAATCGCTTGACATTTACAGGTGGAAATGGTAAACTAATCAAGTCGCTTCGAGAGAGACGGATTTGAGATTCCAAAAAAACCTCAAAAAAATCCGAAAAAACCTCTTGACAAAGAGACTCGAAGGTGATATAATAAACAAGCTGTCCTCAAGAGAGGGGAGCAAAAAATGGATCTTGAA
>CAZWNI010000185.1:0-3020 GCA_964635385.1 uncultured Oscillospiraceae bacterium | reverse complement strand
TCATTCGGGTGATCAGGGTGGGGGCGCCCTGTTGATCCAGTTGGGTGTAGCTTAACCCCTGGATACGGGCAAACAGCGCCTGGCGCAGCCGGCCGGAAAAGCCCACTGCCGCCCGTGCCGCAAAGTATTGGGCCACAATGGAACAGATCAGTCCCACCAGAGCCAACGCAATCAGCACCACGCACATGGCCATCACATAGCCGGTATCCCCATTGGCAATGCCGGTATCAATAATATCCGCCGTCACCAAAGGCACCAGCAGGTCAAAGCAGGCTTCCAGGCACTTAAACAACGGCGCCAGAATGCATTCTTTCTGGTAGCCGGACAGGAAATGCAGCAGTCTTCTCATAACCCTTCCTCCTTGATTACTTCCTTCTCTGGCTTCTAGTTTACCCTGTTTTGCCCTGTTTTGCAACCAGGAAGACGGCGGAAAGTTCAAAGCCTTTGTAAAAATTTCGGTGAATTTCTTGTCAAGCACCCCAAAAGCTGTTATAATGAACCCGGTGTGTGTTTGGCTCAACCGCTGAACATACACGGAATACATTATTATTGGATTTTGAAAGGAATGAATCGTTATGGCATTTTGTACCCATTGCGGCTCGGAGATTGCACCTGGCGCCGCTTTTTGTACCAAGTGCGGTCAGCCCCTGGCGGCTCAGCCTAATCCGGCGGCTCAGCAACAGCCGGCTTACACCGCTCCCGCCCGTCAGCCCATGCAGTTGGAACTGATGAGCCTGATTTCCGGCGGACTGCTGATCCTGGGCGGATTGATGGGCTTTATCTTCACCTGCTGCATGAACCCCTTTTACAAAATGGTGGACATCTACGACGGCACCGCAATCAGCGGTCTCAGCGTCTGGGCTGCCATTGCCTTAATCCTGATTTGGCTCACCCCCATGGTCTATGGTGCAGCGGAACTGCTCAACGGCCTGCTGTTCCATAAGAAGAGCCGGGTCACTGCTACTCTGATGCAGATTGGCAACTACGTTAATCTTGCAGTATTGGCCCACGCCTTTTTGGTGAGCTTTGTGTACCTGATCTGCGTCATCGTCACCATGGCTTCCGCCAGCTACCTTCCCGGATTTTTTATCGCTTTGCTGATCTTAAACATTCTCTCCCTGATTCTGCTGGGAGTTCTGGTTTTGGTGAACCTGACCTATTTCCATGCCCAAAAGCAGGCCATCGTCTCCTACCACCAGCACCAGATGGGCTACGCCACCGCCCCTATGGACAGCAAGCTGAAAGCCCAGCCCTGGGTGTTGGGCGTCGGCAGCCTGGTGTTCGGCATTATGAGTTTCTTCTTCTGCGGCTTCTGCGACCCTTACAAAACGTATTATGGGTACGTCTTCATCGGCATGGGATATGCGGTGGCGGCCTTTATCATGAGCCTGCTGCTGGCCGGGGGTTACTTCTTCGGCTACCTTTCCTTCACCAGCATCTCCGCCCAGGTTGCGGGACAAAAAGCCCCGGACTACAAGGCAGCTTTTGAAAAAATGCGCCAGAACAACGCCAACAAATACATTCCTACCGCCGCTCCGACGCAGCAGGCGGCGCCCCAGCAGCCGTCTGTCGCACAGGAATCCCCCCAGCAGCCTGCTCCCCAGCAAGCCGCCCAGGGCGCCATTCGCACCGCCCAAGGGTCCCGGTACCCCGTGGGCGGTCAGGAAATCCTGCTTGGCTGCGACCCTGCTCAGGCAGGTATCCAGTTTGCCGATCCCGCAGGACAGGTCAGCCCTCTCCACTGCGGCGTGCGGTTTGAAAACGGTCAGTACCTGCTGGTGGACTACTCCGCCACCGGCACGGTCGTCAACGGTATGCGGCTGACTCAGGGCCAGCCCACCTACGCCCTGCCCGGCTCCACCGTAGTGCTGGGAGATAGCGTCACCATTACCTTGGAATAATCCCTTTCCTTGCCGCCCAGGCTTCTGGGCGGCATTTTTTCAGCGACAGTTCGTTTGTTTTCAACCCGCCGGCAAAAGGCCTTCTGGTTGTTCCCGAATTTCAGAACCGCATCGGGACATCTTGCGCCGTACGCCTGCATTTCCTATCGTTTTTTGGAAAGGCCTTGGTTTTCATTGACTTTTCCAAAGCCTGCCGGTATAATAAAAGTAAATTCGTGCAAACTATTCCCAGTTTCCGGGACAGCTCCCTGTCCCCACCATCTCAACAAAGGAGGATTTTCTTATGCCTGAATTAAAAGGAAGCAAAACCGAAGCCAACCTGCTGGCCGCCTTTGCCGGCGAAAGCCAGGCCAACACCAAATACCGTTACTATGCCTCCAAGGCAAAAAAAGACGGTTACGTCCAAATCGGCAAGCTCTTTGAAGAAACCGCCGACAACGAAAAGGAACACGCCAAAATCTGGTTCAAACTGCTCCACGGCGGAGAAATGCCGGACACTATGGACAACCTGAAAGATGCCGCCGCCGGAGAAAACTACGAGTGGACCGATATGTACGCCGGATTTGCCAAAACCGCCAAAGAGGAAGGCTTTGACCACATCGCCTATCTGTTTGAACAAGTGGCTAAAATCGAAAAGGAACACGAAGAACGCTACCGCAAGTTATTAGCCAACATTGAAAACGGCCTGGTCTTCTCCCGGGACGGGGATCAGATCTGGCAATGTTCCAACTGCGGCCACATTGTGATCGGAAAGAAAGCGCCGAATGTCTGTCCGGTGTGCGCACACCCCCAGTCCTATTTCCAAATCAAGGCGGAAAACTACTGAGTCTGCCTGCGTCTTTTCCTTTGATTCTCTTTTTCCGGCCGCCTGATCAGGGCGGTCGGTATTTTTCACCAAGGATTGCCTTTTTCGTAGAAATATGTTATAGTAAGGGCGCTGCGATTTTTCCAGCGGTCAGTCGCAACCTCCTGACCTTAAAAAATACTACGAAAGAAGGATACCTATGTCCAAAACCTATTCCAAAACAGCAACCATCACCAAAACCGCCCTGATTGCCGCCCTTTATGTGGTGCTGACCATGGCGTTTGCCCCCATCGCATTCAGCACAGTACAATTTC
>CAZWNI010000184.1:0-3044 GCA_964635385.1 uncultured Oscillospiraceae bacterium | reverse complement strand
GGTACTTAGATGTGGCGCCCCTGGATCGGGGAGAAAATATCCGTCGGGAGATTTGCCTGAATTTGGAGCAGATGGGCATTAAGCCGGAATGCTCCTACCACGAACACGGCCCCGGCCAAAACGAAGTGGATTTCCGGGACAACAATGCTTTGGGCGCAGCCGATGATTTGATTTCCTTTAAGCTGGCGGTGCGCAGCATCGCCAATATCAACGGCTTATACGGCTCTTTCCTCCCCAAACCCATGGAACACCTTCCCGGCAGCGGACTGCATATAAACATAAACCTGTTCAAAGACGGTGAAAATATCTTTTTGGGAGGAGAGCAGCACAATCCGATTGCGGAAAGCTTCATTGCAGGCATCTTAAAGTATATCCGGGACATCACCTGTTTTCTCAATCCTTTGTCCAACTCCTACACCCGGTTTGGGGAATTCGAAGCTCCAAAATACATTTCCTGGTGCCACCAAAACCGCTTTCAGCTGATTCGCATTCCGGCGGCGTCTCCAGGCCACAATCGGATGGAACTGCGCAGTCCAGACAGCGCCTGCAACCCTTATCTGGCCTTTGCCCTATTGATCCACGCGGGCTTGGAGGGAATCGAAGAGAATCTGGCCCTCCCTGCTCCCACGAACCTGGATCTGTACACCGCTGTACCGGAAGAAACTGCCGGACTGGAACTGCTGCCCCAGAATCTGGGGGAAGCGCTGGACTGTGCCCGGCAAAGCACATTTGTCAAGAAGCATCTGGATGCCGGGCTGCTGGAAAGCTACCTGGCCAATAAGCAGAAGGAATGGGACAACGCCGTAGCCTCTCCCAACCGCCACGACTATGAACTGCAAAACTACTTCCTTTATATCTGAGACGTGTTTCGCCCCTCCACGCCATGAAAAAGGAGGCTTTGGGTTGAAAGAACTTTTGCTGATCAACAGTAACGATAAATACAGAGAACCCTTGCTGGCGCTGCTGAATCAATGCGGGCTCAAGCAGATTGAGCTTGCTTACAGCGGCAGCGAGGTGCGTCGTCTTGTCCAAAATCAGAATTATCCCATGGTCATTGTCAACACCCCTTTGGCAGATGAATTTGGTCATGAACTGAGCAGTTATCTATCCCGAAAAAACGGATGCCTGGTGCTGTTGCTGGTCAAAAACGAAATTGCGGAAGAGATGTCTCTCAAAACCCAGCGAGACGGAATTTTGGTGCTGGCCAAGCCCATCAACCGGGGCAGCTTTGCCCAAGCGGTGCGGCTGATGTCATCTTGCACCCAAAAGATCCGGCTGCTTCAGGAGGAAAACGAAAAGCTGCGCACCACCCTGCAGCAGGATCGGGTCATCAGCCGGGCCAAATGTCTGCTCATCGAACGGGGCAGTTTTACCGAAGAGCAGGCCCATCATTTTTTGGAACAGCAGGCCATGAATCAACGCACCACCCGCTATGAAGTGGCCAGAGATGTTTGCGCTCAATATGTAGACTAAAATCTTCATACAAACTAAGATTCTTCTGTCCGGAAGCCCTCCTTTCGGGCAGAAGAACAATTTTGTCCTGGAAAAAGAAAAACCGGTTGTATTTGCCGGCAAAATCCAGTATAATGTACTTTGTATAAAAATGCGAAGAAGGAGAGTATCCTGCGGTGAAGCTATCTTTTACCAAAATGCACGGCTGCGGCAACGACTACATTTATTTTAATGCCTTTACCCAGTCCATTGACCACCCCGAAGCCCTTTCCATCTGCCTATCACAGCGGAGAAAAAGCATTGGCGGGGACGGCGTCATTCTGGTGTGTCCCAGCGATGTGGCAGACGCAAAAATGCGGATCTTCAATCAAGACGGCAGCGAAGCCAAAATGTGCGGCAACGGTGTGCGTTGTGTGGCAAAATTTGTGATAGACCAAGGCCTGGCGCCCAACGACCGGGAAACGGTGGCCATCGACACCCTCAGCGGCGTGAAAAAAATCCGTCTGCTCCGGGAAAACGGCCAGGTGGTGGGGGCCACGGTGGATATGGCCCAAGCCGTCCTCACCCCAAAAGAAATTCCGGTGCTGCTGGACGGGGACCGCATCATCGGCCGGCCGGTGGAGATCGGAGGGAAAACCTGGGACATCACCTGTGTTTCCATGGGCAACCCCCACTGCGTGGTATTTGTAAAAGATGTAGACAGCCTGAATCTGGAAGAGCTGGGGCCCTGCTTTGAAAAGAACCCCATTTTCCCGGAACAGGTGAACACCGAATTCATTCGGGTGCTGGATTCCCACACCTTGCAGATGCGGGTTTGGGAGCGGGGCAGCGGCGAAACCTGGGCCTGCGGCACCGGCGCCTGCGCAGCGGCGGTAGCGGCGGTGGAAAACGGCTACTGCCCGAAAAACGAGGACATTTGCGTGCATCTGGTAGGCGGGGATTTGGTGATCCGCTGCACCGACGAAACGGTTTACATGACCGGCGAAGCAGTCACTGCTTTTGAAGGGGAGGTTGAAGTATGACCAAATATATTTTCGTAACCGGCGGCGTGGTTTCCGGTTTAGGCAAAGGCATTACCGCCGCCAGCCTGGGCCGGGTGCTAAAACAGCGGGGGCTGAAGGTAGCCGCACAAAAGCTGGATCCTTACATCAACATCGACCCCGGCACCATGAGCCCCTATCAGCACGGGGAAGTGTTTGTCACGGAAGACGGCGCAGAAACCGACCTGGATCTGGGGCATTATGAACGGTTCATCGACGAAGACCTGAATAAATTCTCCAACCTGACCACCGGCCGGGTGTACTGGAACGTGCTGAACAAGGAACGCAACGGCGATTATCTGGGCAAAACCGTCCAGGTGATCCCCCACATCACCAACGAAATCAAAGAATTTATCTATACCGTGGGCCGGAAAACCAGCGCCGACGTGGTGATTACCGAAATCGGCGGCACCGTCGGCGACATCGAAAGCCAGCCCTTTATGGAGGCCATTCGGCAGGTCGCCTTTGACGTAGGCCGGGAAAACGTCTGCTACATTCACGTCACCCTGGTTCCCTACATCACCGGCAGCGGAGAATTTAAGAGCAAGCCCA
>CAZWNI010000183.1:0-3053 GCA_964635385.1 uncultured Oscillospiraceae bacterium | reverse complement strand
CTGTAGGTGCATTATAGCCTTTGTTGCATTTTTTGTCAAGCAATATTCAAAAAAATGTATCTAAACCACATTTTTTTCGAGAAATCGCAATAAATTTGGTATTTTTAAGTTTGTCTGCTCAGCTCAACTGTATCACAGGTCGACTCTATTCGCTATCTTTTTTTGCTTATCTGTCACACATCATTGTAACACCTACACTCCAGCTTTTCTTTGAAAAACAAACCGGTTGAAACCCATCGGCCGATGTGCTACAATGAAGCAAGATTCGATTGGAAGGGGAACGTATTATGCAGCCGGACCATACCTATGTGGTGTGCGCTTATGGAGATTCGCCTTATTTGCGGGAATGCCTGGATTCTCTGAAAGCCCAGACCCGCCCCAGCGCCATTTTGTTGACCACTTCCACCCCAAGCCCATACCTGGAACAGATGGCAGGAGAGTACGGTGCGGAGTACATTGTGCGTCCGGGGAAGAGTTCCATTGGAGCGGATTGGAATTTCGGGTTGCGTCAGGCGAAAACCCCTTATGCCACCATCGCTCATCAAGATGACACTTATGCTCCGCAGTACGGAGAATGGGTGATGGCGCAGCTTGCCGCCTATCCCGATTCTTTAATCTGCCACACCCGATACCAGGAAAAAATTGGGGATCGGGTGACGGCAGATACGGTAAACTTAAAAATCAAAAATCTTATGAGCCGGTTCGTCAATCTTTTTGCCCCCCGGTGCCGCTGGCTGCGGGGCAGGGTGTTGGCCTTGGGAGATTTTGTTGGCTGCCCCTCGGTGAGCTATCATTTAACCAATCTGAAGGATTTTTCCTTTGACGATTCCCTTCATGTCACCCTGGATTGGGACGGCTGGCGGCGGATCTTTCAGCGGAAGGGCCGCATTTGTTATGTAAAGCAGTGCGCCATGACCCATCGGCTCCACGAAGGGGCGGAAACCAGCGCCGCCATTGCCGACCATTCCAGGCAGCAGGAAGATTTGCTGATGTTTCAGCGGTTTTGGCCCAAGCCCATCGCCGGGTTTTTGGCCAAGCGGTATCAAAAGTCTTTGAAGACGAAAAAGTAAGCGGGAAGTATTTGCCGCAGTTGGAGGTAGTATGCAGACACTTTATTCTTCGCCCAAACAAGATGGTTTTTTCTATCCGGCAGAAGCTGCCCCGCATCAGGGCTGCCTTTTAATTTGGCCCCACCGGGGGGATAGCTGGAGCTACGGCGGGTACGCCGCTCGGGAAACCTTTGTGAAGATCTGTGCTGCCATTGCCCAGAGCGAGGAAGTGACTGTTTGTGCCTCTGCCGCAGAGTACGACAACGCCCGCCTGGCTTTGCCGGACCAGATCCGGGTGGTGGAGCTGTCCAGCGACGACAGTTGGGCCAGGGATACCGCCCCCATTTTTTTAATTGACGGCCAGGGCCGTCGCCGGGGCGCCGACTTCGACTTCAATGCCTGGGGCGGGCTGTACAATGGCTGTTACTTCCCCTGGGATCTGGACCGGCATTTGGGGCGGAAGGTATGTGATCTTTATTCCATTGACCGCTACGATCTCCAAGACTTTGTGTTGGAAGGGGGCAGCATCCACAGCGATGGGGAAGGCACTCTCCTGACCACCGCCGCCTGCCTGCTCAGCCCGGGGAGGAATCCTTCTCTCAGCCAACGAGAGATTGAAGAAAAACTGCTGGACTCGCTGGGTGGAGAAAAGGTGCTTTGGCTGCCTCGGGGCATTTACAACGATGAGACCGATGAGCATGTGGACAATGCAGCGGCTTTTGTGAAGCCGGGAGAGATTGTTTTGAGTTGGACGGAGGAAAAAAACGACCCTCAATATCCCCTCTGCCAAGAAAACTGGGAATACCTGCAAACCGTCCGGGACGCAAAGGGGCGGAAATTGAAGGTTCACAAGCTGCCCCTGCCCAAACCGGTGATGGTGTTGGAAGAAGAGTGCCGGGGGCTGGACTGCGTGGATGGAAAACCCGCCCGGACCCCCGGGGAGCGGCTGGCCGCCAGTTACGCCAACTTTTATCTCTCCAACAAAAACGTGATTATGCCCGCCTTTGACGACCCTATGGATGAAGCGGCGGCCAACATTTTGGCGGACTGTTTTCCAGAACGTCAGGTCATTCAGATTCCCACCCGTGAAATCTTGTTGGGCGGCGGCAACATCCACTGCCTGACCCAGCAGATCCCGGCAGGCATTTGACGGATTTTGCAAGGAAAGTTTCAACGAGAAAGGAATGCCTATGGTACACCTTGGCGGCGGCTGGGACGAACTGCTTCAGCCGGAATTTGAAAAACCCTATTATCAAAAACTGCGGGCTTTTTTGAAGGAAGAATACGCTCATTACAATATCTTTCCTCCTATGGATAAAATCTTCAACGCCCTGCAAAGCACCCCCTACGGCAAAGTGAAAGCGGTGATTTTAGGCCAGGACCCATATCACGGCGCCGGACAGGCTCACGGCCTTTGCTTTTCGGTGCAGAAAGGGGTCAAACCTCCGCCGTCTTTGCAAAATATTTTTAAGGAGCTGAATTCCGACATCGGTATGCCCCTGCCCCCTTACGGGGAGCTGACCGGCTGGACCAAGCAGGGGGTGCTGCTTTTGAATACGGTGCTGACGGTGCGGGAAGGCCAGGCCAACAGCCACAGGGGGAAGGGCTGGGAGCAGTTTACCGATCGGGTGATCGCGCTGCTGAATCAGCGGGAAACGCCCATGGTGTTTCTGCTGTGGGGCAGCCCCGCCCGGAAAAAGAAGGAACTGATTACCAACCCCATCCATCTGGTGCTGGAGACGGTGCATCCCTCCCCGCTGAGCGCCTACCACGGTTGGTTTGGCTGTAAGCATTTCAGCCGCTGCAATGAATTTCTGAAACAACAGGGCATGACCCCCATTGACTGGTCCGCCCTATAAAAACCGCCTGTCACTTCTGGGATGAGTGACAGGCGGTAATTCTTAGCTCAGAATTTTTCAGAGGCGGAAACCGGAATCTTTTCCGTCAGACTGTCGAAAAAGGTTCCTGATGTTTCCGGATTGACCCGCCTTCGGCTCTACGCCG
>CAZWNI010000182.1:0-3092 GCA_964635385.1 uncultured Oscillospiraceae bacterium | reverse complement strand
TTCGACGTTTCCCTTTGTAGCTCAATTTTATAAACCAACAAACTACATTTTGTTACAGGCTGTAGAAAAAGTGAAGTTTAGGTCAAGCCTTTTTAAAGGCTTGTGGGGGTGCAGGGGGCAAAGCCCCCGCATAGGAATTGTTTTGTTTCGAAAATTCTTTCTTACGCCTCATTGTAGTAAAAAAGTTGTGGAAATAACGAACCGGAATCCGCCCGCCCCAACGGCGTAGAGCCGAAGGCGGGTCAATCCGGAAACATCAAGAATCTTTTTCGACAAACTACATTTTGTTATTCTTTCTCCGAAACATTCCATCTGGCTGCAATCCACCTCACCACAAATTTGGCAGCAAAAAATTACCGGTCCAGCCCGCACAGGCTGATCCCGGTAATCTTCCTTCTTTATTTCTTCTTTTATTTCTTCGCTCTCTGCTTGGCCCGCTGGACGTTATCCAGAATGGCTTTGCGGATCCGCAGGTTATGGGGGGTAACTTCTACCAACTCGTCGTCGTTGATAAATTCCAGGCACTGTTCCAGACTCATGACCTTGGGGGGAATCAGCCGCAAGGCGTCGTCACTGCCGGAAGCACGGGTGTTGGTCAACTGCTTTTTCTTGCAGACATTGACCACCAAATCTTCCGCCTTCGGCGACTGTCCCACTACCATGCCCTGGTACACCGGAACGCCAGCGCCGATAAACAGGGTGCCCCGTTCCTGTGCGTTGTACAAACCGTAGGTGACGCTTTCCCCGGATTCGTGGGCAATGAGGGAGCCGGTGGTGCGCTTGGCAATCTCACCTCTATAAGGTTCATACCGCTCAAATACCGAACTCATAATGCCTTCGCCCTTGGTGTCGGTGAGGAACTCGCTCTTATAACCGAACAACCCCCGAGAAGGCACCAAAAATTCAATCCGCATTCGGCTGCCCTGAGGAGTCATGTGCTGAAGTTCGCCCTTGCGGACGCCCATCTTTTCCATGACAGCGCCCATGTATTCCTCCGGTACGTCCACTACCAGACGTTCAATGGGCTCGCACTGTTTGCCGTTGATGGTGCGGTACAGCACTCTGGGGGTGCTGACCTGCAGCTCATAGCCTTCCCGGCGCATATTTTCAATGAGAACGGAAAGGTGCATCTCGCCACGGCCGGAAACGATGAACTTATCGGTGCTGTCGGTTTCCTCCACCCGGAGAGACACGTCCCGAAGCAGCTCTTTCATCAGCCGTTCCCGAAGCTGTCGGGAGGTGACATACTTGCCGTCCTGGCCCGCAAAGGGGGAATCGTTTACCG
Organism: uncultured Oscillospiraceae bacterium; assembly: GCA_964635385.1. Taxonomy (GTDB): domain Bacteria; phylum Bacillota; class Clostridia; order Oscillospirales; family Ruminococcaceae; genus Egerieicola. Next base: position 1,807 of record CAZWNI010000182.1, on the reverse strand, counting down.
AAAAGGTCATTTCCACGGTAGGCTGGCTGATCTGCACAAACTCCACCGGCTCCACCTCGCTGGGATCGCAGAGGGTGTCCCCAATGGTCAGATCGTCGATGCCGGAAATACAGACAATGTCCCCGATGGTGGCTTCGGTGCAGGGCACCCGCTTCAGGGATTCAATCTGATACATATTCACTACCTTGCTCTTGTAGCGGCGTTTGGGATTGTGATAGTCACAGACCATCACTTCCTGATTCTGGTGGAGGGTGCCCCGGCTGATCCGGCCAATGGCAATTCGTCCTACATAGTCATTGTAGTCCACCGAAGAAACCAGCATCTGGAAGGGGGCGGTTTCCTCCCCTTCCGGCGCCGGGATATGCTCCAGAATGGTGTCGAAGAGAGGGGTCAGGTCGGCGCCCTTTTGGTGATAGTCCAAGGTGGCAACGCCTTCCCGTCCGGAACAGTACACCACCGGGCTGTCCAACTGTTCATCGGTGGCGTCCAGATCCATCAACAGCTCCAACACTTCATCTTCCACTTCGTCCAGCCGGGCATCTGGCCGGTCAATCTTATTCACCACAATGATGACCTTGTGTCCCAGCTCCAATGCCTTTTGCAGTACGAACCGGGTCTGGGGCATGGTGCCTTCAAAGGAATCCACCAGCAGAAGGACTCCGTCCACCATTTTCAGCACCCGTTCCACTTCCCCGCCGAAGTCGGCGTGGCCGGGGGTGTCGATGATGTTGATTTTTGTTCCTTTATAATGAACGGAGGTATTCTTGGCCAAAATGGTGATGCCCCGTTCCCGTTCCTGCGCATCGCTGTCCATGACACGATCCTGCACCACCTGGTTTTCCCGGAAGGCGCCTCCCTGCTTGAGCATTTCGTCCACCAGGGTAGTTTTGCCGTGGTCAACGTGGGCCACAATGGCGACATTTCTTACGTCACTGCGAATCAAGTCCATTCTCCTTTGCACAAATAGTTCCTTATATTCCTTTCTATTATATCTCATCTCGCATTTTTTTCCATGGTTTTTCCCCGATTTTGTAACAGTGAATAAATTCTCCTTTCTACCGGCGGTTTTGTTTGGCAAAAAAGAGGTTTTCCCTAGATGGTTTCATCTTGTCAGTCAATCCAAAATATGATAGAATTGGCTTAACAATCGAGGGCATAAAAAACGCCCTGCCGCCAGTTCAGCCGCTTCTTTTTTCGGCAAGGAGAACAACGATGGAATTTAATCAAAATCCGCAGCAGAACCCCTCTCCGGGTCAGTCCTATCAGCAGCAATCCCAGGAACAATTTCAACAGGGTTATTCCCAGCCTTATCAGCCCTATCAGCAATACCCGTCTCCTATGAATCAAAGCAAACCCAGCGGCATGGCCATTGCATCTATGGTACTGGGCATCTGCTCCATTCTCTTTTCCGCCGGTTTTATTACCGGAATGATTTGTGCCATCTTAGCCATTGTCTTTGGTGGGAAAGTATCCAAGCAGACGCCCGGCGGCAATCTGGGCGCCAGCCAAAACTTTGTGAAAGCGGGGAAAATCTGCGGGGTTGTGGGCTTGATCTTCTCCATCTTGTTTGCCGTTCTCTGGATTTTTTTAATTATCGCTATTATCATGGTATTTCAGGAAACAACGCCTTACCTGATCGATGAATTATCCCCCTATTTCAACGGCAGCATCGACATTCAAATCGGCCCCACTTCCCTGCTGTTTTAAGGCCCCACCTACTCCATAGAAGAAAGGAAAGGATCATGATGGATTCCAACAATTTAGAACAAGGCGGTTATCCTCCCCCACCGGCAGAAACTGCCCAAAC
>CAZWNI010000181.1:0-3105 GCA_964635385.1 uncultured Oscillospiraceae bacterium | reverse complement strand
ATAGTTTGCATAGGTAATGCTGTTTTGCACATAAAAGCCCATGCCGTGGGTGGCCCCCATCAGCTCAGCAAAATTCAGCATCAAAAGAGACGTGGTCATGCTAACCTTCAGCCCCGAGACCGTCCCCGGGATGATGTAGGGCAGCAGAATCCGCCAGATCATGGTCTGGTTGGTGGGGCGCAGCATCCGGGCGGACTCCAGAACGATGTCGCTGCCTTGGGCGGCCATGATCTCGCTGTCCTCGGCGGCGGTGCCGCCAAAGACCCGCAGGGTGGTGACGCCCTGGCTGATGAAGGTGGCGGCGGCGGTGGAGCTGAAGAGGTAAACGTCCAGATCGCCGGTGGAAACGGCGGTGTAGGCGTCGTTCATGCTGGACACTTGCTGGAAGTTGATGTTCACACCCTCCTCTTCAAAGTAGCCCAGCGCCTGGGCCACCAGGACGCCCACAGGCTTGATGCTTGTGCCGAGAAGGCCCACGTTCAGCGTTACGACCTCCTCATCTCCGGTGTCCCCGGAATCATTGGTGCTGCTGCCGCAGCCGGACAGCACCCCTACCGTCATGGCCAGGACCAGCAGAAGCGCCAACATCTTTACTGTTACTCTTTTCATTAAGAAGAACCGATGTGCCGGGAACAAATCCTGAGTACACCGATTCTTTTTTCGCAGTTTTGCACTCTCATGTTTTAGGGAAATATTTTTCCCGTCCTGTATTTCCTGTTTTAGATAAAAATTTTTCGTACTTTCGAAAAATTTTGAACAATTTGCTTGTTTCTTGGCGTGATCCTTGCTATAATAAGAACAATAGAAAAGGTAGATTCCTGCCTCGGAAGGGAGGAAGGAAACCTGGGAAGGGGCCTCCCATTCCAAACAAAAGGGTCACAGGCCCGCATTTTTATTGTTTCACATCCATTGGCGGAAACCGGAAACCTCCAAAGGGTGAGAAACATGGGAAAGGAAGATTTATTATGGCACAAAAAGAAGAAAACTCCATGAAACCAGCGGCAGCCGGGGAAGCTGCAGCCCCGGCAGTCCAAAAAACGAAACCCTCTGCTGCAAAGGAAGCCGCTGCAAAAAAAGAAGCGTCCACTGTAAAAAAGGAAACGCCTGCCGCAAAAAAAGAGCCGTCTGGTGCAGAAGCTGCCGCTCCCGCAAAAGAGTCTGCTCCCACCAAGCAAAAGACAGGCTCCGCCGGAAAAAAGGCCCCATCCACGAAGAAGAAATCCGATCCCGTCAAAAAGGAGGCCAAACCTATGACAGAAAAAGCAAACGCAGAACCCAGCAAAAAACAAGAAGAACCCGCCCCGCAAGAAGCTGCTCCAATGATGGTCATGTCCGACCTGCCTCGCCGAAGCGTGGCATTCATCGGTTCGGAGTGCCATCCCTTTGTGAAAACAGGCGGTTTGGGGGACGTGATGTATGCATTGCCCAGGGAACTGGTGCGGTTAAACTGCGACGTCCGGGTGATTCTGCCCCGCTATGCCTGCATTCCCCAGCAGTACCAGGATAAAATGGTCTACCGGGGCGAGTTTTATATGGACCTGGGGAAAACCGGCCGGAACTACTATGTGGGAATTATGGAGTACATCTGCGACGGTGTTGTCTACGACTTTATCGACAACCAGGAGTTTTTCACCGCCGGCAATCCCTACGTCAACTTGGTGGACGACATTCCGAAATACTGCTTCTTCAGCAAGGCGGCCCTTGCGGCATTAAACTACATGAACTGGATTCCCGATATTGTCCACTGCCACGACTGGCAGGCGGCGTTGGTGCCGGTGTACCTGCGCACCCTGTTTCAGGATTCCCCGGTGGGACACGCACGATCTATCCTCACTATCCACAACCTCCGCTTCCAGGGCATTTACAATATTCCCACCATCCGGTACTGGTCCGGCCTGCCCGACTATGTGTTCAACATGGGCGCATTGCAGCAGAACTATACAGACGCCAATATGTTAAAGGGCGGACTTGCTTATGCCGACCGCATCACCACCGTCAGCCATACCTATGCCCAGGAAATTCAGACCAGCGAATACGGCGAGCATCTGGAAAATCATCTTCGCTATCACAGCGGCAAGCTGAGAGGAATTGTCAACGGCATCGACTACGGTATGTGGAACCCGGAAACAGATCCTTCGCTGGCCGTAAACTACGGCCTGGGCAACGTGCTGGATCACAAGATGGAAAACAAGGCGGCCCTTCAGAAAGAACTGGGTCTCCAGGAGGATCAGGGCAAGTTCGTCATCGGGCTGGTCTCCCGCCTTACCAATCAGAAAGGTCTGGATTTGGTCAGTTCCATTATCCCCCAGGTGCTGGACGGCAACACCCAGGTCATCATTCTGGGCACCGGTGACAAACAGTATGAGGACACCTTCCGCTACTACGAAAACACCAACCGGGGCACCTTCAGCGCCTGTATCCAATACGATGAAGCCAGAGCCCACCGCATTTACGCCGGCGCAGACGTGGTGCTGGTTCCTTCTCGTTTTGAGCCCTGCGGACTGACACAGCTCAACGCCATGCATTACGGCACTCTGCCCATCGTCCGGGAGACCGGCGGCCTGAAAGACACCGTAGAGCCCTACAACAACTTTAACGGTGAAGGCAACGGATTTACCTTCGACCGCTACGAAGCCGGTCTTCTTCTGGACGCCATCAACCGGGCCAAGACCCTGTACTTCACCAACCGCTACCACTGGGATGAAGTGGTGCAGCGGGATATGGCCAAGGACGTTTCCTGGGCCAACTCCGCCCGGCAGTACAAGGATCTGTATCTGGAACTGACCCAGTGGTAAGCATACGGACGGGATTGCGTATCCCGATCTTAATTTGAAAATAAGAAAACCGGTGTACGGGGAAAATCCTGAGTACACCGGTTTTTGCTTTGCCTGTTTTTAAAAGGTCACGGTTCGAGGGGGTTCGGTAAAGGAACACTTCTATTTCTTGCGGACCCAGTTAAAATGGAACAACTGCTGAACGTATCTCCGCTAAAGTTGCAGGCATTGACGGAACACCTTACTACCTACTTTTCGGCAGAAAAGGGGTCTATTCCAGAGCAGGCCGTGCAGCGGCTCATGACGGAAAAATACGGGACTTGGGAATGGA
>CAZWNI010000180.1:0-3154 GCA_964635385.1 uncultured Oscillospiraceae bacterium | reverse complement strand
TTCATTTCCTGGAAATAGAGATAGGTGAAGATGTCCGCCGCCGACAAAGAACCGCCGGGATGTCCGGCCTGCGCAGCATAAACGCCTTCGATTACGCCGATCCGAACTTTGGTGGCCATAATCTGTAATTGTTTCATGTCCATTGTTTGCACCTGCCCTTTTCTTTCAAAATCGTAGGTTGGCAGCTTGGGAGAAGATAAGCTGCTTACCTCCTAATTATACAAAAAGAGCGTGAGAATTGCAATGGTTTTTGAGTATTTTCTAAAAAACATTCTGCTGTCTTGCTCATTTCGTGAAAGAAACCCGCCAATTTATCCCAACGGCATTGTGAAAAAAGTAGAATTTTGCCTGATTTTTTGCAAAAATCCCTCACTCGCCCCCAGAATGTGATACACTGGTATTATAAAGAAGGTTGAGGAGGGAAGGCCATGGAACAGGAAAAATCCTGTGGTGCAGTGATTTTCCGAAAACACCACGGCAATACTGAATTGCTTTTAATCAAACATACCAACGGCGGTCACTGGTCCTTCCCCAAAGGCCATGTGGAACCGGGGGAAACCGAGGTTCAAACCGCTCTGCGGGAGATCCGGGAAGAGACAGGCCTGGAGGTGCAGATCGACACCAGCTTCCGGGAAGTGGTGTCCTACTCTCCCCGGAAGGACACCCTCAAAAGCGTGGTGTACTTTCTGGCCTGGGTGAAGTCCAGGGAGCTCCACCCCCAGCCGGAAGAGGTCAGCCAGGTAAAGTGGGTGGAAATCAGCCTGGCTCCCAAATGGCTCAACTACGACAACGACCGCCAGTTGGTAAACCGGGTAAAAGCCATCATTAAAAAATGCTATTAAACCGACTATTCCCCTCCCTTTCCGGCCATACTACCGCCAGGAGGGGAATTTTTTATGTCCGATTTTTTCAAAAAGGGCTACCGGCCCTTTTGGACCGCCTTTCTGTTGAGCCTGCTGGTGCTGGGCAGCGCCCTGGCAGTGTGCTGCTCCATGGTATTTTCCGCCCAGGAAGAGGCCGCCGACGCCGCCCCCACAGTTCCGGTGGGAGTGGGAGAGGATTTCAACCTGCTGCTCATCGGCTGCCGGGAAAAGAACCAGGACCCCCAGCGGGTGGTGCTGATCCGCTTTGATCCCCTGGACAGCCAAGCCCACATTCAAAACATCGACTTAACCCAGTCCGTCACCGTCAAGCTCCACACCGACACCCTTCTGGGCCAATACCGCTACGGCGGTCCGGATCAGCTTGTGCAGGCCGCCCAGCAGCTTCTTGGGGTGACCCTGGACGGCTGGGTGCGGCTGGACGAAACCGGCTTGTGCAAAATCGCCCAGCAGTTTCCCCTGGTGGAGATCTCCCTGGCCCAAGATGTGATCACCGGACGCTACCGGTTCCCGGCAGGGCTTTCGGTGGCGGACGCTCCCCGGCAGGCAGATTTGTTTTTCAGCAGCGAAACCAGCGGGGCCATGCAGCTTGTGAAGATCCAACTGGATCAGCTGCTGCAGCTGGATTTGGAGGAGGCTTCCCAGCTCTTGTTCTCCTGCACCGATACCAACCTTTCCGCCTACGATCTGGAACGAAACCGCCGTTTGTTTTCCGCCATGACCCAGGTGGTTCAGGACAGCGGCTAGGGGGTTGCAAAAATCGGCCCGGACAGGTATACTAAGGTAAAATAACCGGAACGGTAGGAGTCCGAAAAAAGGAAGCGGGAATTATGGAACAAAAATTTTGCCCCTACTGCGGCAAACCCCTGGAAGAAAACCAGCCCTGCCAGTGTGAAGGCGCCAAACAGGCGGTGCGGGAAGCGGCCCAGCGCCCCCTCTTTTCCGGCCGGAATCTGGGCCTGAAAATTCTGGTGATCGTTTTAGGCATCGTGTTGGCCGCTTTGATGGTAGCCCTGATTGTCGGGCTCATCTGGAAGCTGGGCGGAAATTAAGCAGACAAGCTCTGAGAACCTTTCTCGGAGTTTCTTTTTTCCCTTGCTATTGACAAAACCCGCCCGGCAACGGTATCATGGAGTGGAGCGCTAATTTCCGCCTGTCCGAAAGAAAACAGCGGAAACTGCCCTGCATCATTTCCAGAAAGGTCTAAGAAATATGAGTTTTAATTTTTTAAAATCTCTCCCCACCCCGGCGGAGATTCGCAGCCAATATCCCTTAACCCAGCACGGCACGGAAATCAAGCGTCAAAAAGATCAGGAAGTCAGCGATGTGATCACCGGCAGGTCGGATAAGTTTTTGGTGATCATCGGGCCCTGTTCTGCCGACAACGAAACTTCCGTGCTGGACTACGTCAGCCGGCTGAGCCGGGTGCAGGAAAAGGTGAAGGACCGGCTGGTGCTGGTACCCCGGATCTACACCTACAAGCCCCGGACCAACGGGGACGGCTACAAAGGCATTGCCCATCAGCCCAACCCGGAAAAGCACCCTGACCTGGTGGCCGGGCTCATCGCCATGCGGCGGCTGCAAATGCGCTCCATCGAGGAGTTTGGCCTGCCCCCGGCAGATGAAATGCTCTATCCGGAAAACTGGGGTTATGTGGAAGATCTGCTCTCCTATGTGGCCATTGGGGCCCGGTCGGTGGAGGATCAGCACCACCGCCAAACCGCCAGCGGTTTCGACGTAGCTACCGGCATGAAGAATCCCACCAGCGGCGACTTCTCGGTAATGCTCAACTCCATCTACGCCGCCCAGCACCCCCAGCACTTTGCCTACGCCGCCCACGAGGTGGAAACCTCCGGCAACCCCCTGGCCCACGCCATTCTAAGAGGCGGGGTGAACAAACGGGGGGTGTCCCAGCCCAACTACCACTACGAGGACATCAAGCGGCTGCTGGAACTGTACCAAAAAATGGGACTGAAAAACCCGGCGGTGATTGTGGACGCCAACCACTCCAATTCCGACAAGCAGTACAAAGAACAGATCCGCATTGTCAAAGAAGTGATGCACAACCGCCAGGTTTCCAATGATATCCGGGGCTTGGTAAAGGGCGTCATGATTGAAAGCTATCTGGAGCCCGGCCGTCAAGATGTGTCCGAACACGTCTACGGCAAATCCATCACCGACCCCTGCCTGGGCTGGGAGGATTCGGAGCAGTTGATCTACCAAATTGCGGAAGCCAGCTATTGAAGAAAAACAGAAAAAGCCGAAAAAAATTC
>CAZWNI010000179.1:0-3180 GCA_964635385.1 uncultured Oscillospiraceae bacterium | reverse complement strand
TGAGCTGTCCAGCTACACCCGGGAAGAAAAGTTCCACATCGCCAAGGAATACCTGGTGAAAAAGCAGATGGAAAAGCACGGCTTGACCAGCAAGGACGCATCTTTTTCCAACCCGGGGCTGTACACCCTCATTGACCGGTACACCCGGGAAGCGGGGGTCCGGACCCTGGAGCGGCGCATTGGGGACATCTGCCGTAAGATTGCCCTGGAAAAGGTCACCGAAGGAGAAGCTTTTTCCAAGAAAACGGTCAGCGGCAAGCTGATGGAAAAGTACCTGGGCCCGAAAAAGTTCCGGGTCTCCTCCCTGCCCAAAACCGACCAGATCGGCCTGGTCACCGGCCTGGCCTGGACCAGCGTCGGGGGCGAAACCCTGGAAATTGAGGTCAACTGCGTGGAGGGCACCGGCAAGGTGGAGATCACCGGCAACTTGGGCTCCATTATGACCGAATCCGCAAAGCTGGCAGTCACCTACGTCCGAAGCATCGCCGACCGCTACCACATCCCCAAGGACTTTTACAAAACCAAGGACATACATATTCACGCCCCGGAAGGGGCGGTGCCTAAGGACGGCCCCAGCGCCGGCGTCACCATGACCACCGCCCTGGTCAGCGCCTTGGCCAAAATCCCGGTGCGGCGCACCGTGGCCATGACCGGGGAAATTTCCCTGCGGGGCCGGGTACTGCCCATCGGCGGGCTGAAGGAAAAGAGCATCGCCGCCTACCGGGCCGGGATAAAAACCGTATTGATCCCGGCGGAAAATCAGCCGGATCTGGACGAGATCGACCCTTCGGTGCGCAAGGGACTGGAATTTCTGCCGATGGAAACCATCGACCAGGTGTTGGAACACGCCTTGGTACTGCCGGAAAAAGCGGAGACCCACCGGTCCATGGAGCCGTCGGTGGTGCTGGTGAAAAATCCCGCCCCCAGTGAAAACGCCACCCTCCATCAATAACACAAAGGAGAACGCTATGCCACTGCCCTATCAACAAGCCGCTTATTTGAAAAGCTACGGCCTGGCCCGTCAGCTTCCCAAAAGCGATGTTCCGGAAATCGCCTTTGCCGGGCGCTCCAACGTGGGGAAGTCCTCTCTGCTGAACAAGCTGTTTGGGCGGAAAAATCTGGCCCGGGTCAGTTCCGTGCCGGGGAAAACGGTGACCATCAACTTTTACCAGGTGGGACCGGCCCATTTTGTGGATCTGCCTGGATACGGCTACGCCAAGGTTGCCAAAACCGAAAAGGACCGGTGGAGCGAGCTGATGGAGCATTACTTCACCTCGAACCGGCCGGTGGAGCTGGTGGTACAGCTGATTGACCTGCGCCACCCCCCCACCAAACAGGACCTGCAAATGGTGAATATGCTCATCGACCACGGTTTCCCCTTTGTGGTGGCTTTGACCAAGGCGGACAAACTGAACGTCACCCAACGCAAGCGGCGTTTGGAATCTTTACAGCAGGAGCTTCCTTGTGCCGACCAGATTCAAACGGTGGTCACCTCCACCCTGACCGGGGAGGGAATGGACGAACTGCGGGAAATGATTGATTCCCTTTTTGAAGAGGACGAAGAATAACAGGAGAGTATAGAACAGGAAAGGAAGTATCAGGATGTTTGTATCAAAGGATTTGGCTGTCAACGAAACGGGACACCTGACCATCGGCGGCGTGGACACCGTAGACCTGGCAAAGAAGTACGGCACCCCCCTCTATGTGATGGACGAAGACTACATTCGGGAAAACATGGCCCTGTTCCGGGACAGCATGGAAAAGTATTATGGGGGCAACGGCCTGGTCTGCTACGCCTCCAAGGCTTTCGCCTGCAAGGAAATGTACCGGATTGCCAAGGAAGAACGCATCGGAGTGGACATCGTCTCCATCGGGGAGCTGTACACCGCCATGCAGGTGGACTTCCCTGCCGATAAAATCTGCTACCACGGCAACAACAAAACCCGCCGGGAAATCACCATGGCCCTGGAGTACGGCGTGGAAAAGCTGGTGGTGGACAACCTGATGGAACTGGATCTGGTCAACGAGATTGCCGGAGAACTGGGGATCACAGCCAAGATTTTACTGCGGCTCACCCCCGGCATCGACGCCCATACCCACGACTTCATCAAAACCGGTAAGATCGACTCCAAGTTCGGCCTGACCATCCAGCTCGGGGACGCCATGGAGGGGGTCAAGAAGGCCATTGCCCTGCCCAACATTGCACTACTGGGCTTCCACTGCCACATCGGCAGCCAGATTCTGGAGATCTCCCCCTTTGCCCACGCTGCGGAAGTGGTGCTGGATTTCATTGCCCAGGTGAAGAAGGAATGCGGCTATGAACTGTCTATCCTGAACTTAGGCGGAGGCTTCGGCATCCACTACACCCTGGAAGACGACCCCGACCCCTACGACGCTTATATGGAACAGGTGAGCCAGACGGTAAAGGCCAAGACCCAGGAGCTGGGCGTAAAGCTGCCCTACATCATCATTGAGCCAGGCCGGTCTATTGTGGGCCCGGCAGGCATCACCCTTCACACCATCGGGGGCATCAAGAACATTCCCGGCTACCGAAAGTACGTCAGCGTGGACGGGGGCATGACCGACAACATTCGCTATGCCCTCTACGGCAGCAAGTACGACTTCCTGCTGGCCAACAAGGCCGGCCAGCCCAAAGACGACGTGGTGACCATCGCCGGCCGGTGCTGTGAAAGCGGCGACCTGCTGGGAGAAGGGGTGGCGCTGCAAACCGCCCAGGCAGGGGACATTCTCTGCACCTGCGCCACCGGCGCTTACAACTACACCATGAGCAACAACTACAACCGGGTTTGCACTCCCGGCGTGGTGTTTGTCAAGGGAGGCGAAAGCCGGGTGGTCATCAAAGCCCAGACCCTGGAAGATTTGGTGCGAAACGACATCTAAAGATCCTTTTCAAAAAAGCAATATGAAAGCGCTGGAGGAAGTTCCCCAGCGCTTTCAGTCTGTTTATTTACATTGTATCAATTTCATGCCATCGTGTCAATGGTAACACCTACAATAACAATTTCCCTAATATGTAACACATCATTGACAAACTTGTGGATGATGGGTTTACATATTTTTGCGTTTGGTGTATAATATAAATGAAACCTAAAGAAAATTTGAAATCTCAAGAATTAAAAGGAGTGTTAGTATGAATTTAGCTAAGGTTTCGGCGAATGG
>CAZWNI010000178.1:0-3188 GCA_964635385.1 uncultured Oscillospiraceae bacterium | reverse complement strand
TTTGCAAAAACCGATGAAACTCAGCCCCTGCATTTCTTTTTTGTCTGTTTTCCAATGCACACGGCCGGGGCGGCGGATCAAGTTATATGTCCGTTTTTGCTATGATAGAGCTGCGGCCTTGTGCCTGCTCAGGGAAGGTTCTCCGGGGGAAGGACAATATGAACTGCGTTACATGGTCTGACCTGTTTTGGTTTCTGGCATTGGCAGTCACCGCCATCGGCGTGTTTTATGATATTTGGACAAAACGAAAGTAACCGCTGGATTTTAGACTCCTGAGCGGTTACTTTGTTAATTCAAAAGGGGACTGACCGTTGCCGGTTCCGTCCTTTTCTATTTTTATTGTAGTGAATTTCCGTCGCCCTGTCAAGGAAAAACCAGCCCGTCCTCGGAGGCAATGGAAACCGGTTGCTTTTGCGGCTGGCTTTTTTACTGCTTCCCATCATCTATGAGAGCTTGGATTTTTTCTTGCGCTTCCTGGACGTCCTTACAACCGTTCAAGATTTCAAGAATCATTTTCAGAAAAACCTTGAGCTGAAAATCCGTCATTTCTTCCTGACACATAGCATTCCCCTCCTTTTCGGTTCGGGCAAAGACCGTTTTCTGCCGCCGGCAGGCATAGTTACTTAAACAGCTTTTTGACAATCTTCGGCCGCACAAACCCCACATACCACTGGGCCACCCGCTTCAGGCAGAAGTCGTAGAGCAAAAACACAAGGTTCATCAGCACAAAGAAGATTACAATGCCGAACCGGAAGGCCAGAATCTGGCTGAACAGCTCGGTGACTCCCAGCAGGAAGAACAGCAAGGCACAGCACGCCGCCAGGGCAGCGTTGAAGCACGCCAGCTTGATCAGGTACTCCAGCCCCCGGTTCATGTTCCGCCTTTCCAGGACGCCTTTGAGGATAGGGTACCACCCAAACAGGCCGATGAACAGGATCAGGGAATCCCAGTTGCGGACCAGCAGCAAATTCAGCAGGGAACAGACCACATAGGAGATCAGGGTCCATTTCCAGTTTATCTCAATCATCAAGGGCATCAGCATCATTCCGGCAAACACCGGCAGGGCAATGTCCAGCATGGGCAGGAAATTGGAAAAAAACATCAGCACCACGGCCAGCCCGGAAAAGACGCCCCCCAGGGCCAGTTTTTGGGTACGCTTCACGGAAACTTCCCCCTTTATTTAACAGCCGCCGCCGCAGCAGTCGCACAAAAGGTTGGCGCAGGCCATGCCGGCGCAAACGTCGCAGATGCTGCATCCGGTGGCGTATTGTCCGTTCTGACCGGTGCGGTAGGGGTTCTGGTCGGTGGAAAAGCCTCCCCCGAAGCCTCCCTGGCGCTGGTACTGCATTCGGTTCAGCGCCGCCCGGTACTCTGCGTTGGAGGGGTTCATACGGCAGGCGGTGGAGAAGTACTGGAAGGCGTCGTCCATCCAGCCCCGCTGGTAGAAGATGCTTCCCTTTAAGAAGTACCATTCCCCGTCCCGGGAAGCGGAAGCCACCCCGTCCAGCACTTCTTCCGCTTCTTCGTAGCGGCCCTGGTTGATCATCTGGCGAATGTCGGCAAACCGGCTGGCATTCTGATAGGTGTTTTGGCTGCCGTATCCCCCGTAATTGGACTGGCTGCCGCTCTGTCCGCCCCGGCGCTGGGCCATAATCTGGTCAAAGGCGGCGTTGATTTGAGCCATCTTTTCCTCGGCGGTTTCCTTTAAGGGGGAATCCGCATAGTTGTCCGGGTGGTACTTTTTGGCCAGCTCCCGGTAGGCTTTGCGGATTTCGTCGTCGGTGGCGCTGGGAGACACTCCCAGAATGTCATAGGGTGAGTTCATCAGGCAGTTCCTTTCTTTTGGGACAAGAGGGTTGAAGGATCAGACGCAGCTGTGTTTGCAGTCCCAGATATACAATATTATTCAAAATGGAGCGGTAGCATTTGCAGTCCAGCAGCTCGTAAGCCGCTGCCACCTGGGCAATGGAGGCGTTGATGGTCTGCTGGGCGTAACTGCGGATCTCTTCCTCCGTCTGCTCCGGGAAACGGAGCAGCAGCACGTTGTAGCCGCCCTTTTTCCGATCCTGTTCCAGATCGTCCAGGGCGTCCATGAGATAGACGTACCGGCCCAGATGGTACCCCAGCCGGTCCAGCACCTTCTGTACGGCGGGGTCTTGGGAAAGCCCACGGCAGATGCCTGCCAGCACCTTTGCAGTGGGGTCCGCCGCCTGGTCGATGCTGGAAACCTGCGCCTGCTCCACCTGGGCCTGGCTGCGGCTGTATTCCTCCACCAGCTCCCCCAGCAGGGGGTACCGTCGTCTGGCTTTTTTTGCCATATGGTGCAGGGGAGGGAGCAGGGGGAGCAGGGCGGCTTTTTTGCCCAAAGAGGAATCCGCCACCCCGTCCTCCGCCTTTTGGGCGGTGAGCAGCACATCGACCCCGGCGGCGTAGCTGAGCATGGGGTGGTAGGTGTGAATCCACTTTTTCTTGAGGGGATTTGCAATGCAGGCCCGCCAGTGAAAGTGGCTGCCGGTGTCCCCGGCAAGGGCCAGGCCCAGCATCGCCAGCAGGGTGCAGTCATAGGTGAGGGAAAAACGGGAAAACTGTCCGTAGTCCGCTCCCAGTTGGCGGCACAGCCCGCAGTACACCCCCCGGTACAAATCGTATTCCAAACACTTCATCTCCGGCTTAATCGCCCGGATATAGCCAAACAAAAAATTTCCCCTTTCCGCAGCTGCGAATTTGGTTTTCGTTCCTTGATTTGGTGTTCCCTCATGCGCCTCCCCGTGGGAAGGCTTGGTCCGAAAATTTTCGGATGGAAGAACGGTTCGCATCGACCCATCTCAGAGCAAGATTTCCCCTGGTTTTCGCTGAAAGCGAAATGACCGGCCGGACATTGGCCGGTCAAAGGGGGAATCCATAGTATCGGCGCAAAGACGATACTATGTCACATACAGATTGTACTCTAACCGTTTCAAAAATGTATTACGAATCTGTAAAATAACCGGGATATTTTTGGAATGATGCAAAAATTGAAGCAGCCGCGGTTGTTTTTTGGGGAAAATTTTGGTATGATAGGAGCAAACAGCAGGAAAAGAGGACGGGATTTCCTTGGAATATGAACTGAATCTGGTGCTGGTGGAGCCGCAGATCCCCCAAAACACCGGCAACATTGCCCGGACCTGCGCCGTGACCGGGGCAAGGCT
>CAZWNI010000177.1:0-3190 GCA_964635385.1 uncultured Oscillospiraceae bacterium | reverse complement strand
AAAAGTTGTGGAAATAACAAACCGGAATCCGCCCGCTCAACGGCGTAGAGCCGAGGGCGGGTCAATCCGGAAACATCAGGAATCTTTTTCGACAAGCTACGAAACAAACCTTCGGTGTGTTTCTGACCTAAACTTTACTTTTTCTACAGCCTGTCGTCACTCTTTATCCCTTTTCCGCCGGTTTTCGGTTTACCACCCAGATGCCCAGGCATACCAGCGCCAATGCTGCCGGCGTCCGCCAATCCGGAAACCCTTCCCCCAGACACAAAATGCTCAGTGCCGTGCCGAACACCGGAACAAAAAAGTTATACACCGAAATCCGGCTTACCGGGTTGCATTTTAACAGTTGGCTCCAAAGGGCAAAGGCAACGGCACTGAGGACAGCCAGGTACGCCAGCAGCAAAACAGCTTGCCAGCAGGTAACGGTAAGGGTGCCGCCGAAAAGCAGACCGGCAAAGAGCAGTACCGCTCCGCCGATGAAAAGCTGCCAGCCGGTGACAGCAGCGGCGTCGGAAAAGGAGGTCGCCCGCTTGCTGATTACAAATCCTACGCCGAAGGACAGGGCGGCAAAGATAACAAATCCTTCCCCCAAAAAAGAAAATCCCGCCAATCCCCCGCCGGAAGAAAGGCTTACCAGCACGCAGCCGGAAAACCCCAGCAAACAGCCCAGCGCTTTTTGTTTGGTCATTCGATCGCCTTTGCAGAAAAAGTGCGCCAAAAGCACGCCGAAAAAACTGCCGGTGGCGTTGAGAATGCTGGACTTCACCCCGGTGGTATTGGCCACTCCAATATAAAAGAACAAATATTGCAGGGCCGTCTGCACCAACCCCAGCAACACGATCCATTTCCAAGCAAGGTTCCCTTTGGGCCGGGGGAACCGTTTTTGTGAAATCCACCCAAATGCCAGCACCAGTAAACCGGCGGCAAAAAAACGCACTCCGGCAAACACCAGCTTGGAGGGAATGTCTCCTTCCGAAATGGCAAAGAGGGTGTAGCCCGCCTTCACGCCGGGAAATGCGCTGCCCCAAAGCAGAGTGCATATCAAGGCGGCCGCCACCACCACGCCGGTGCGGCGAAACCTGGCGTCCCAGTTTTTTCCCTTCTCTTGATTCAACTTCCTTTCCCCTTTCCAAATTCCGATTGTTTTAGTATAGCACAAATTTTTTGAAAGGAAAACTCAACTATATCTCCATTTTCTTTGAAAATCCACTTCTTTGTGGTAAATTTTAACTAATTTTCAAAAATCCTTGACAACTTTGGAGATGAGCAGTATAATATAAAAGCTGTATTTATCCGGTAGGAAAAAATGCAGTGCTGATGCGATGGCGGTATAGCTCAGCTGGCTAGAGCACGCGGTTCATACCCGCGGTGTCAGTGGTTCAAGTCCACTTACCGCTACCATATAGGGCCCGTTGGTCAAGCGGCTAAGACACCGCCCTTTCACGGCGGTATCGGGGGTTCGATTCCCCCACGGGTCACCAACACACCTCGGAGCATTTTGCTCCGAGGTTTTTTACGTTTTACTTACTAATATAAAGCCCCGAATGGCTGAAAAACCATCGGGGCTTTGCTGATTTCTTATCGCAAGGTATGCCGGCGCCGCTCTCCCTTTTCGATCGTTACCTCAATCCGCCGCCTGTTCCACCCGTTTCAGCAGAGAGATAATGGGAAGGCGCTGGGGACAGATACTCTCACACTGACCGCATTCGATGCAGTCCAGGGGATTGCCGCCAGGCAGTCCTTCCAACGAAAGACCTGCGGAAGGATTCTGCTTAAATTGATTGTACCGGGAAAAGCACTGGGGAATCGGAATCTCCTGGGGACATCCATCGGTGCAATACTCACAGCCGGTGCAGGGAATGGCAATGGACTCCTGAATGATCCCCTTCACCTGCTCCACCAACTCTTTTTCCTCCGGAGTCAACGGCTGGAACTGATTCATGTAACTGGTGTTATCTTCCAGCTGTTCCATCGTACTCATGCCGCTGAGCACCATCATCACCTGATCCAAGCTGGCGGCATAGCGGATAGCCCAGGAAGAAACGCTGGCACAGGGATTGGCATGACGAAGCAGCAATTCTGCTTCCTGGGGCACCTTTGCCAAACTGCCGCCTTTCACCGGCTCCATTACAATCACCGGCTTATGATGGCGCACCGCCGTTTCATAGCAAAGCCGGGATTGAATTTTTTCGCTGTCCCAGTCCAGATAGTTGATCTGTAACTGAACAAAATCCACCTCCGGGTGCTGGGTCAGAATGGCATCCAGCACATCGGCAGTGTCGTGGAAGGAAAAGCCCATTTGCTTTATTTTTCCTTGCCGCTTCATCTCGGAGACAAATTCAAAGGCGCCTAATTCTTGTGCAATGCGGTAGTGTTCGGTGTTCAGGCTGTGAAGCAGGTAGTAATCGAAATAATCCACTCCGCACTTTTTCTGCTGCTCTTGAAAGATTCGGGGCAGATCTTCCTTTTTCTTCAAAAACATGGTGGGCATTTTGTCCGCTACGGTAAAGCTCTCCCTAGGGTGCCGCTCCACCACGGCCCGGCGCAAAATCTCTTCACTTTGGTATTCCATATACATATAGGCGGTATCAAAGTAGGTAAAGCCCTGCTCCAAAAACCGATCCACCATTGCACACACCGTTTCAAAATCAATTTTCGCAGAATCGCCTTCGCCGGTTTGCGGCAGGCGCATCAATCCAAATCCTAATTTTTTCATTGCAATCACTCCTTGTGCTTTTTCACATGCACCGGTCTGGCGTCATTCTTTTCCCATACCAGTTTACCGTAAGAAGTCAAGAAACAGCGTCCCACAATACGAGACGCTGTTTCTTATCAAAGGGGATTGGGGAGAATGGAAGGGAGATTACACTTCCTGATTTGCAATCATCTGTGCCAGAGTCATCACATCCAAAACGTTGACATTGCCGTCCCCGTTCAGGTCATAGATGAAATCGGCGGTGTTAAAGGAATCGCCGTCCACGATCATCTGCGCCAGAATCATCAGATCCGTCACGTTCACACTGCCGTTCCGGTTGTAGTCGTAGGGGCTGTAGGTTACTTCAGGATCAGGTTCAGGATCGGGATCAGGTTCAG
Source organism: uncultured Oscillospiraceae bacterium (assembly GCA_964635385.1). Classification (GTDB taxonomy): domain Bacteria; phylum Bacillota; class Clostridia; order Oscillospirales; family Ruminococcaceae; genus Egerieicola. The sequence goes on along the minus strand of CAZWNI010000177.1, from coordinate 97 downwards.
GATCAGGTTCAGGATCGGGATCGGGTTCAGGATCGGGATCGGGTTCAGGTTCTTCTGTTTCTGCGCTAATGGTTATAGTACAACCATTGAGGGTGGG
>CAZWNI010000176.1:0-3193 GCA_964635385.1 uncultured Oscillospiraceae bacterium | reverse complement strand
GCCCAACGGCGTAGAGCCGAGGGCGGGTCAATCCGGAAACATCAGGAACCTTTTTACTCTTTTATCCTTCGAGATGAGGGAGTTTTTGCATCAGCGCAATGCTTCCATGCGGTTGCCGCAGCAAAGGGTCGGAAGCATGAAAATTACAGAAAAGACTGTTTTCTCCTGGGCTGCCTGGGTTTTGCGCTTTCGCTTTGGGGTCATTTTCAAGCCGGTTGATTCCTGCCGCCATTCCGTCCGGTTTCTTTCGTCAAACTTTTACAAAATCGGTAAAAATCAAAATTGCATTTCTCACCGAAATCAGGTACAATAAAAGGGCGATAAATTTGTTAAGGAAGCGATTGCAATGGAGATTATGACTCAGCTTGCTCTCCGGTTGGAGGGCATGACTTTATATACCCAGATCCGCCGCCTGCCCCCGGTGGCGGCCCTGCTTTCTCTGTGGAAAGAGACCCAAAAGCCCCAGCCGGACTTTTCCGCCGCCTTGGAACAGTACAGCCGGTTTTGTTCCCATCTGTTTGCCCGGGAGGAATCCGGCAGTTTTCCGGATTATCTGTTTGACCGGGTGCTGCAGGACGAAAACGTCTTCACTCTTTCTTGTGCTCGGGGACAGTTTGATTCCCTGTCTCCCCTGCTGAAGCAGGCGGCGGCCTACGACCTGGAGGCCTGCTGGCAGTTGAGCCGGCTTCAGCCCGGCCAGGTGAAGGAGCTTCTGGCCCAGACCTTCCCGGCGCAGAAGGAGCTGATTCAGTCCCTGGCGGAGTTCGGTTCGCAGCACTGCCGGTACCAGCCCTTGGACCAATGGGGGAAGCATCTGGCTTCTTTTGGGGATCATCACGCCAAAAATGGGGTGGGGGTGTACTGCAAATACTACGCCTTTGCCCTGGAGGAGGGAACGATTGTACCGGTAAAGCAGTTCCACGCCGCCCCCCTCTCCGCTTTGAAAAAGTATGAGGCCCAAAAGCAGAAGCTGCTGGACAACACCCTCAGCTTTCTCCACGGCCAGCACGCCCACCATGTTTTGCTGTACGGAGACCGGGGCACCGGAAAGTCCACTTCGGTGCGGGCGCTGCTGAACGATTACCACCAAATGGGCTTGCGCATGATCCAGATTTCCAAGGAAGACATCGGCTCCCTGGCAGGGGTGCTGCGGACGATCCGGCCCCTGCCCTTAAAGTTTATCCTCTTTATCGACGATTTGACCTTTGAGGAAAGCGACGCCAACTTCAACACCTTAAAAGCGGTGCTGGAAGGCAGCCTGTCCGGTATGCCGGACAACGCTTTGATCTACGCCACCACCAACCGGCGGCACATGATCAAGGAAACCTTCACCAGCCGGGAGGGCAGCGAGCTGCACGCCAGCGACACCCGGGACGAGGCCGCCAGCCTCTCCGACCGGTTCGGTTTGATCCTCACCTATTCCAAGCCCACCCCCCAGGAGTACGCCGACATTGTGCTGGCGTTGGCGGCCGACCGGGGCATTCAACTGGACGAAGAAACCATTCGCAAAGGAGCCAACCGCTTTGCCACCCGGAAGGGCAGCCGCAGCGGGCGGGTGGCCCGGCAGTATGTAGACCAGTTGGAAAGCCGTTTGGCTATGGGACTGAGCGCCGAATAGGGGGGACACCATGACAAAAAAGAAGAAATTCAAAGCCAAATACCGCTGGCTGGTGATTTGCCTGTGTATGCTGGCGGCGCTGATTGCGCTGTTTATCCTGTTTGGGGTGCGGCTGTTCAGTCAGACGGAACTGGAACCGGAAAAGCGTCTGGAAGCCCCGGACTACCCGGTGGTGGTGGGGAACATCACCCTGGAACAGAAACCGGAAAACATCATTGCTTTGGACGACGCCGTGGTTCAGTCTTTGATCCAGCTGAACTTGGAGGACTGCATCGTTGGGGTGGGAGATGACACCGAAGTTACCTCCGGCATGAAGGCGGTCAACCACCTGGGTTCCTCCCACAATCCGGACTACAACGCCATTCTCAGCTTTTCCGACGTCCTGCTGATTACCACCGAAAGTATTCCCGCCGGGCAAATGGCCCAGCTTTCCGCCAGGAATATCCAGGTGCTGGTGCTGACAGAGGAAGATGAGGGGGGCGACGGGTATTACAGCACCCTGATCAAGCTCTGGGGCAACTACTCCGACGAGCTTGAGGAAACCGGCTCCTCCACGGAAAGCAGTCTGTCTCAGGAAGAGCTGGCGGAATAAACAGCAGAAAAATTTGGAATCGCAAGGAGTATCAACATGGCAGAACAAAAACGCCGTCTCCGGCCCTGGGTATTGCCGGTGGCACTGCTTCTCATCGGTGTACTTATGGTGGGACTGGTGGCGGTAGGGGTTTGGGCAGTGATTCAGGCAGACCTGTCCGGCGGGCAGAACCTGGAGTTAAAGACCTATTCCAACTTTTACGGCGGCACCGAGGAAGCCCCTCTCTACACCGTCTGCATAGACGCCGGCCACGGCGGGGACGACAGCGGCGCAGTAAGCTACGACACCGGCCGGATCGAAAAAGACGACACGCTGACCTTTGCTTTGCTGCTGCGGCAGGAGCTGCGGGAAATCGGCATCGGGGTGGTAATGACCCGCACCGACGACACCACCCTGTCCTTGGAGCAGCGGGTGAACACCGCCCAGGCCAACCAGTGTGATTTGTACATCAGTATCCACCGCAACAGCGGCAACGGGGTCACCGGCGGGGTGGAAATCTGGATCGACAACGACATGACCACCTGGGAAATGGCCCTGGCCGACAACATCATGACCCTGCTGGAACAGGTGGGTATCCAGGCAAACCTGGGGGTGAAGGGCGGCAGCGCCGGGGAAGAGGAAAACGTGGATTACTACGTCAACTCCCACACCACCATGCCCAGCTGCCTGTTGGAGCTGGGGTACATTGATAATGTAGAGGACAACAGCCTGTTTGTCCGGTATCAGGTGCAGTACGCCGAAGCCACCGCCCAGGGGATTGCCGCCACCTTGGACCAGATGATCCAGGCGGGAGCGTTGGAGGACCGTCGATAACGGGAAGACACGCCGAAGGCTTGTTTCAGGCTGTAGAAAGAGTAAAACATAAAAGTTTTTGGTGCAGCTTTTTACAAAAAGCTGCTGGGGTCGAACCCCACGCAGTGGGTTCTAAGGGGCAAAGCCCCTGCATAGGAATTGTTTTGTTTCAAAAGTTCTTTCTTGCGCCT
>CAZWNI010000175.1:0-3213 GCA_964635385.1 uncultured Oscillospiraceae bacterium | reverse complement strand
GAAAGGAAGACTGGAATGGAACTGTCTCCCAAACAGCAGATAGAGCAGCTTACCGCAATGCTGCTGCGCTACAACGATGAATATTATAATCAGGATAACCCCAGTGTGCCGGACGATGTGTATGACAAACGAATGGCACAACTGCGAAAACTGGAGGCGCAATACCCGCAGTACGCCGCCCCGGATTCTCCCACCAAGCGGGTGGGGGGCAGCGCTTCCGCCATCTTCACCAAGGTGCAGCACACCGTGCAGATGGACTCTCTCCAGGACGTGTTTTCCCTGGAGGAAATCGACGACTTTGACCGCCGGGTCCGTCAAGTCACCGATTCCCCCTATGTGGTGGAGGTGAAAATCGACGGCTTGAGCGTCTCTCTGGAATACGAAAACGGGGTGTTTTCCCGAGGTTCTACCCGGGGGGACGGCTTTGTAGGGGAGGACGTGACCCAAAACCTCCTTACCATTGGGGAAATCCCCAAGCGGCTGAAAACGCCGGTGGAGTATCTGGAAGTCCGGGGCGAGGTGTATATGCCCAAGGAAACCTTCGCCCGCCTGGCCCGGCAGCAGGAAGCCAATGGGGAAGCTCCCTTCAAAAATCCCCGGAACGCCGCCGCCGGCAGCCTGCGGCAAAAGGACAGCGCCGTGACTGCCAGGCGGGGGCTTTCTGTCTTTGTGTTCAACGTCCAGCAGAGCCGGGGCATCTCCTTTACCAGCCATAAAGAAAGTTTGGACTGGCTGAAAGAGCAGGGCTTTTCTGTCTCTCCCCGCTGCACTCTCTGCGCCAATGCGGAGCAGGTGAAGGCGGAAATTGAAGCCATCGGCAGCCTGCGCCAAAGCTATTCCTTTGATATGGACGGCGCAGTGGTGAAGGTGGATAACCTGGCGGACCGGGAAACCATCGGCTCCACCGCCAAGTTCCCCAAATGGGCGATTGCCTTTAAGTACCCCCCGGAGGAAAAGGAGACCCTCCTCCGGCAGATTGAGATTTCGGTGGGGCGCACCGGGGTGCTCACCCCCACTGCCGTCTTTGACCCGGTGCAGTTGGCCGGGACTACCGTGTCCCGGGCCACCCTCCACAACCAGGACAACATCACCCAAAAGGAGGTGCGGCTGGGGGATACCATTGTGGTGCGAAAAAGCGGGGACATCATTCCCGAAGTGGTGATGGTGAAAGCCCACGCCCCGGACAGCGTGCCCTACGTCATGCCGGATACCTGCCCCTCCTGCGGGGAACAGGCGGTTCGGGAGGAAGGGGAGGCGGCCTTGCGGTGCGTCAATCCTTTCTGTCCCGCCACCCTGCTGAAAAACCTCACCCACTTTGCCAGCCGGGACGCCATGAACATCGACGGTCTGGGTCCCTCTCTCATGGAAGGGCTGGTGAGCCGGGGGTTGGTGAAAAGCCCGGCAGACCTCTATGACTTGACCAAAGATCAGATTATGACCCTGGAGCGAATGGGGGAAAAGAGTGCGGATAACCTGCTGGCCGCTCTGGAAAACAGCAAACAGGCAGGGCTGGCCCGGCTGCTCTTTGCCTTTGGGGTGCGGAACATCGGCCAGAAAGGCGCCCAGTTGATCTGCCGGCGGTTTTCCACTTGGGAAGAATTGCTGGCCGCCACCCAGGAAGAACTGGCTTCCATCGATGGGGTCGGAGATGTGATGGCGCAAAACCTCTATGAATTTCTCCGCCGCCCGGAGACCAGGGAGCAGATGGAGCGGCTGAAGGCGGCAGGGCTAGATCTCACCCAGCCGAAAGCCGACGCCGGCAGCGCCTTTGCCGGGTTGACCTTCGTCATCACCGGCGCCTTGCCCAGCTTGTCCCGGAAGGAAGCCCAGGCCAGGATTGAGCAGGCGGGGGGAAAGGTCACCGGTTCGGTGAGCAAAAAAACCAACTATCTTCTGGCAGGGGAAGCTGCTGGAAGTAAATTAGAAAAAGCGCAGTCCTTGGGAATACCGGTTCTGTCGGAAGAGGAGCTGCTTTCCATGCTGCGTTCAGGGGAGGAAACAAAATGACCATTGATATTCAACATGTAGCAAAACTGGCCAAGCTCCGTTTGGAGGAAGACCAGGCCCAGCGGTTCGCCAAGGATATGGAAAAAATCGTTTCCATGGTGCAGCAGCTTCCGGATCTGCCGGACACCGGCGCCCTCATGGACCCCGACCACCCCATGATCTTCCGCAAAGATGTGGTGGAACACCACTATGACCGCAAGCAGCTTCTGGCAAATGCCCCCCAGGTCAAGGCCGGGTGCGTGGTGGTGCCCAAAGTGGTGGAGTGAAAGGAGAAGAGGAATGGAACTGTTTGAATATACGGCGTCCCAGCTTTCCGGGATGCTTCGGGAAAAGAAGATCAGCGCTGTAGAATTGACTCAATCGGTGCTGGATCGGATTGAAGCGGTGGACGGTAAGGTGAAGGCTTACCTCACTGTCACCGGGGAACAGGCGAAAAAGCAGGCTGCTGAGGTAGATGAGCTGTTGGCCAAAGGGGAGCAGCTCAGCCCTCTGGCAGGTATCCCTCTGGCGGTGAAGGACAACATCTGCACCAAAAATGTCCGTACAAGCTGTGCTTCCAAAATGCTGGGGAACTTTGTGCCTCCCTATGACGCCACTGTGATGAAGAAGCTGGAATCCTGCCGTCCGGTGATGGTGGGGAAGGTGAATATGGACGAATTCGCCATGGGTTCCTCCTGCGAAACCTCCTATTTCCAGAAAACCGCCAACCCCCGGAACCTGGACTATGTCCCCGGCGGGTCCTCCGGCGGAAGCGGCGCTGCGGTGGCGGCAGGGGAAGCGGTGCTGAGCCTTGGCTCCGACACCGGCGGAAGTATCCGTCTGCCCAGCGCTTACTGCGGGGTGGTGGGATTGAAGCCCACCTATTCTTCGGTGTCCCGGTTCGGCCTGGTGGCCTTTGCTTCCAGCCTGGATCAGATCGGACCCCTGGGCCGCAGCGTGGAGGACGTGGCCATGCTGTACTCCGCCATCTGCGGCTACGACCCCACGGACGCCACCAGCGCCAAGCGGGACTACCCGGATTTTTACGCCAACCTGAAGGCTGACGTTTCCGGCAAGACCATCGGCATTCCGGAAGAATACTTCGCACAGGGTGTGTCGGAAGAAGTGCAGCAGAAGGTGATGGCCGCCGCCAAGGTGCTGGAAGGATTGGGCGCCTCTCTGAAAACGATCAGCCTGCCCAGCACCAGCTATGCCTTAAACGCCTAC
>CAZWNI010000174.1:0-3238 GCA_964635385.1 uncultured Oscillospiraceae bacterium | reverse complement strand
CTTCGAAGATCTACACCACCCGGCCCGACACCTTGTTTGGCGCTACCTACATGGTTATTTCTCCGGAACACCCTCTGATTGAAACCTGGAAGGACCACATTGAGAACATGGACGCTGTCCGGGCTTATCAGGAAAAAAGCGCTCGGAAGAGCGACTTTGAACGCACTGAACTGGCTAAGGAAAAAACCGGGGTGAAGCTGGAAGGGGTTCGGGGCATCAACCCGGTAAACGACCAGGAAATTCCCATCTTTATCTCCGACTATGTGCTGATGAGCTACGGCACCGGCGCCATTATGGCGGTGCCTGCACACGATACCCGTGACTACGACTTTGCCAAAGCCTTTGACCTGCCCATTGTGGAGGTGGTCAGCGGCGGGGACATCACCAAGGAAGCCTTTACCGACTGCGCCACAGGCGTTATGGTGAACTCCGGTTTTCTCACCGGCATGACGGTGGAAGAAGCCAAGAAGGCTGTTGTGAATTGGCTGGAGGAACATCATAAGGGCACGCCCAAGGTCAACTTCAAGCTCCGGGACTGGGTGTTCAGCCGCCAGCGTTACTGGGGCGAACCCATTCCCATTGTCCACTGCGGCAAGTGCGGTTATGTGCCGCTGGACGAGCGCCAGCTTCCTTTGACCCTGCCGGAAGTGGAAAGCTACGAGCCCACCGACGACGGCCAGTCTCCCTTGGCGAATTTAACTGACTGGGTGAACACCACCTGCCCCCACTGCGGCGGTCCCGCCAAGCGGGAAACCGACACCATGCCTCAGTGGGCGGGGTCCAGTTGGTATTTTATGCGCTACTGCGATCCCAAAAACGACAAGGAACTGGCCAGCAAGGAAGCTCTGAATTACTGGCTGCCGGTGGATTGGTACAACGGCGGCATGGAGCATACCACCCTGCACCTGTTGTACAGCCGGTTCTGGCATAAGTTTTTGTATGATCTGGGTGTAGTTTCCTGCCCGGAACCCTATGCTAAGCGCACCAGCCACGGCATGATTTTGGGAGAAAACGGGGAGAAAATGAGCAAGAGCCGGGGCAATGTGGTGAACCCGGACGAGATTGTGGCTCAGTACGGCGCCGATACCCTGCGGATGTACGAAATGTTCATCGGGGACTTTGAAAAGGCTGCGCCCTGGTCCAGCGCCTCTATCCGGGGCTGCAAGCGGTTCCTGGAGCGGATCTGGGGCTTGCAGGAGCAGGTGCTGCCGGGTGAGGGGTACCGTCCCGCATTGGAAAGCGCCTTCCACAAGACCATTGCCAAGGTGAGCGGCGACATTGAGCAGTTGAAGTTCAATACCGCCATTGCCGCCATGATGAGCCTGCTCAATGAAATCACCGCTGCCGGCGGCATTACCGAGGGCGAGCTGCGCACGCTGCTGCTTTTGCTCAATCCCTTTGCCCCTCACATCACCGAGGAAATCTGGCGGCAGCAGAACTTCGGCGGACAGATTGCTCACCACACTTGGCCCGCCTATGATCCCGCCAAATGCGTGGAGGATACGGTGGAGATCGCAGTTCAGGTCAACGGCAAGATCAAGTGCCGTTTGCAGGCGCCTGCGGACGCCGGCAAGGAACAGCTTTTGGAGCTGGCCAAGGCGGAAGAAAAGGTAGCCCAGGCCATGGAATGCAAAACCATTGTGAAGGAAATCGCCGTGCCGAAAAAACTGGTGAACATTGTGGTCAAGTAAACCAAAATAGCAGAAGGACCTGCCGTTTCCAGGCAGGTTCTTTTTTGCGGGCATTGATTTGGACGAAAAAGAGAGAAAACATCTTGACATCGTTTCAGCCATATGTTATACTGAATCCATTCTAAATCCGATGAGCAAAAGTAAGTACCCTTTTTACGGCGGTGCAGAGAGCCCGGCGGCTGGTGAAAGCCGGGAGCAAAGGAAAAGGGGAATGGGTTTGTGAGGAGCACGGCGAAGCCTTGTGTGGTAGCCGTCGCCGTAGGTCCTACGTTATCGGGACAGGGTATGAACGTACCTGGCAAGAGGCAGGCTTTGGCCTGTAAATTTGGGTGGCACCACGAGCTTATCGTCCCAAACCAACTATGGTTGGACGATAGGCTTTTTTTGCGTCCCGCTGCCGGGTTGAAACCAGGAAAGGAAGGAACAAATCATGTTGACTCCCACATTGGCACAGCTTCGTCAACAGCTGAAAGACTATCCTGCGGCGCCGGTCGTGTATTCGGTGCTGTGGGACTACGCCACCCCGGTTGCGGTATTCGACCGGCTGCGGCGAGAACACCGGTGCTGCTTTCTGCTGGAAAGCGCCGACCATTCCAGTTCCGGCGGACGGTATTCCTTTTTGGGATTTTCCCCCCGGTTGGAAATCACCTTTCACCGGCACACGGCCCAGGTGAAGAGCAAGGAGGGGACCACAGAATATTCCGTAGAAAACCCCGTGGAATTTCTCCGCACTTTGATGAAACCCTACCGCACTCCTACCGTGCCGGGACTGCCTAAGTTTACCGGCGGGCTGATTGGGTATTTCGGCTACGACACCGTGCGGTATTTGGAGCCCACCCTCACCAATGTGGGGGAGGACGATTTGCAGATGCCGGACTGCCACCTGTTTTTGTATGATGAAATTGTGGCTTTCGACCACTTTTCCAATCACCTGATGCTGATTTCCAACATTCGCCGGGAAGAAAATGTGGAGCAGGCTTATGAACAGCTCCGGCGCAAGGGAGAAGCACTGGTGGAGCAGATTTCCGCTCCCTTGAAGCCGCAACCCCTCTCGTATCAGGGGGAGATGAAGATTACCTCCAACCTGAACGCCGATGCGTACCAGTCCATGGTGGAACAGGCCAAAGAGTATATTCTGGACGGGGACATCTTCCAGATTGTGCTCAGCCAGCGGTTTGAGGTGGAGAATCCCCCGGACAGCTTTGAAATGTACCGCCGTCTCCGGGCGGAAAACCCCTCCCCCTACCTCTATTATTTCCAGCACCCGGACTACTGCATTGCCGGGGCCAGTCCGGAAAAGCTGGTGAGTGTGGAGAATGGCGTTGCTTCTACCCGTCCCATCGCCGGGACCATGCCCCGGGGCCGTACGCCTCAGGAAGACCAGCAGATGGAAAAAGACCTGCTCAGCGACGCCAAGGAGCGCAGTGAACACATGATGCTGGTGGACCTGGGCCGCAACGACATGGGTAAGGTCAGCCGGTTCGGCAGTGTGAAGGTGGAAAAGCTGATGAAAATCGAGCGGTATTCTCAGGTGATGCACCTGGTCA
>CAZWNI010000173.1:0-3239 GCA_964635385.1 uncultured Oscillospiraceae bacterium | reverse complement strand
CCCTAAAAGAACAAAGAAGTGGTGAATACCCTGCCCGCTGCCGCCGCAGGCATATTGAAAAAGGCTGGGAAGTCAATCCGGAGGGATGAAGTGTGGCGGGGGAGAAATCCGTGCTCTCTCGCACAAATTGTTTTTTGACCACTCTGGATGCCAAAATCCGCCCTGGCCGGATGACCAGGACGGATTTTTTACAGGTAGCAGCGCGGGGAACTCTCTCTGCGGCGCTGTTTATTTATGGATATGTCTTTTCATTACCTTCATAATTTCCACTTGCAGGATGGACATGAGGGACAGCCCTATGACAATGAGCCACTGTATGCCGTCGAGGAGTATCAGCTGAAATGCGCTTTGCAGCGCCGGAAGGAACAAAGTGCAGGCCATGAGAAGTGCAGAAGTTACAAAGGAAAGGATCAACCAGGGATTGATTCCCTCTGCCCGCACCCAGATGGGTTCCGTATTGGAACGCTGATTAAACGCACGCAGCATCTGCGAGAAGGCCAGTACACAAAACGCCATGGTCTGGCCGGTCACATGGTCAGCGATGCTTGCACCGATCCAGTACGCGCAAGTGGTCATGGCCGCCACAAAGATGCCTTGGGTAATCACCCGGCGCACCAGATCTTTTTCAAATAGGGTGCCCGATTTCACCGGCTTGTGCTTCATGATATTCTTGCTGGCCGGATCAACGCCCAGCGCCAGGGCAGGGAGAGTCGCCGTGGCAAGGTTTACCCACAAGATATGAACTGCCAATAGGGGAGCGTCCCAGTTGAAGAGCGTGGCGGCAAACAGCGTTACCGTTTCGGCGATATTTCCTACCAGAAGGAATTGGATCACCTTCTGTATATTGCGGTATACCCGGCGGCCTTCCTTGATGGCGTAAGCGATGGTGGTAAAGCTGTCGTCCAACAAAATCATGTCAGCCGCGTCTTTTGCCACGTCTGTGCCAGTGATTCCCATGGCAACGCCAATGTCCGCCGCTTTCAGCGCGGGGGAATCGTTGACGCCGTCGCCAGTCATAGCAGCGACTTCGCCGGTGCGTTTCAAGCTCTGGATGATGCGAAATTTGTCTGAAGGGGATACGCGGGCAAACACGGTCGTTGTCTTTACCGCGTGATCCAGTTCCTCGTCCGTCATCGCATCCAGTTCCTCGCCGGAGATGACCGTATTGCCTTCCCGGTAAATATCCAGTTCCTTCGCAATGGCCAAAGCGGTCACTTCGTGATCGCCGGTGATCATGATCGTGCGGATGCCGGCCTGCCGGCAGGTGCGCACAGAGGCGGCTACCTCTTTTCGGGGAGGATCGATCATTCCTGTCACACCTACAAATGTCATATCAAATTCCACGTTCTCATCATCGTCCGTGGGAAGCTCTGTCAGGGTTCGCATGGCAAAACCGAGGATGCGCAATGCATTCTCTGACATGGAGAGGCAGAGGGCGGCAATATGTTCTTTGTCCACCTTGGTAATAGGCCGCACGCCTTCCGATGTGAGAATATGGGTACACAGGGGGAGCATTTCATCCACCGCGCCCTTGGTATAGGCAATCCACGTTCCATTGATGCGGTGAACCGTGGTCATCCGTTTTCGCTCGGAATCAAAAGGCTGCTCAAATTCGCGAGGATATTCATCCTCCAGCTTTTCATGGTCGATGCCAAAAGCCTGCGCCATATAAATCAGCGCACCTTCCGTGGGGTCGCCGATGATCTCGCCTTTTCGATCCGGGTCAAGACTGGCATCGTTGCAGAGTGCCGCCGCATAGACCAACTGCTTATATACCCCGGGGTGGTGTTTGGCAGCGTTTTCAATGGGGGTGGTTATACCGTTTTCAAAATCTCCATTGACGGCGATATGGGTAACCGTCATTTTATTGAGTGTAAGGGTGCCGGTTTTATCGGAGCAAATGACCGTTGCGCCGCCCAGAGTTTCCACGGCGGGCAATTTACGAATCAATGCGTTTTTCTTTGCCATGCGCTGGACGCCCAAGGCCATTACAATCGTGGCGGTGGCGGGCAGACCTTCCGGGATGATGGAAATTGCCAGCGAAATGGCAACCAGAAACTGGGGAATCAGCGGGCGCTGATAAAGAGCGCCGATGGAGAAAATCAGCACGCAGACAATGAGTCCCACAACGGTCAAGGTCTTACCAACCGCATTGAGCTTACGTTTTAAAGGCGTATCTGTGTCGTCCTGATCGTCCAGCATGCCGGCAATATTACCCACCTCGGTATCCATGCCGGTGGCCACGACAACACCCGTTGCCCGCCCGTATGTGACAATCGCGGAGGTATACGCCATATTGCTGCGGTCACCCAGAGGGCAGTCCTCCGGCAGCACGTCTTCCGCTTCCTTTTCAGAAGGGACGGACTCACCGGTCAGAGAGGCCTCCTGAACCTTCAAATTTGCAGAATCAATCAGGCGCAAATCTGCCGGAACCATATCTCCATCGCCAAGCATTACGACGTCGCCCACCACCAGTTCGCCGGCAGGGATGACACTCTCCTCGCCTTGGCGCAATACGCGGGCGGTGGGGGCACTCATGTTGCGCAGTGCCGCCAGAGAGGATTGGGCATTTTTTTCCTGCACAATTCCAATGATGGCGTTGACAATCACGATGGTAAAGATTACCGCCGCCTCGGTCCACTCCTGCAAAATCGCGGACAAAGCGGCCGCGCCGATGAGAATCAGCACCATCGGGTCAATGATTTGTGCTTTCAGCATTTGCAAGGTGGTTTTTGGCGGTTTCGAGCGCAATTCATTGCGCCCATTTTTTTGCAACCTGTTTGCAGCCTCAGCATCACTTAATCCTTCTTCGGAGGTGTGCAGCGTTTGGTAGACCTCCGTCAAGTTCCGTGCGTGCCAGGGTGCTTGTCTGTGTCGATCCATAATGGATCAATCACTCCTTCCATTGATAAAATTTATATTCTGACCGCCTTTCAGCGGTGGTCAGCAAAAGAAATACAAAAAGACATAGCCCGCTATCCAAACGATGAAACGCAGGTTATGTCTATATGGAAAACGTATTTAATTTACGGTAACGATAAATGGTAATTTGGTCAGCGTCGCTACTGTCGGCGTTGTCCATGGTACTTTTTTTCAACTCCTTACTTTGAATGGAAGCTCATTATACAGGGAAACACCCAATAAGTCAAGAGGGGCATGCTGGAATTTTGAGATCATGGGAGCAGGGAGAACGGCGGGAGGACATATGCCCGTTACGACAACTGCCAAATCGGCAAATA
>CAZWNI010000172.1:0-3266 GCA_964635385.1 uncultured Oscillospiraceae bacterium | reverse complement strand
GCCGCCATGGAGGGCAAGGGCGCTGCGGGCGTGTTCGACGTTATCGTATCCGCTGCTGTGGGGGCGCTGGATCAACCCCCGGAGCTGCTGCCGGTTCTGAAAAAGGCCGGAGTTGTGGACGCCGGAGGAATGGGGCTGTACACCATCTTGCTGGGAATGCAGGTGGTGTTCCAGGGCAAAGAAGGGTATTCCCAGGAAAGCGAAAAGCCCAAAGCCCCGGTAGTCAGCGACAGCAACCCCTTTGCCCAGTACGATGAAGTGATTAACTTTACCTATTGCACTGAGTTTATCGTCAACAAAAACAAGGAAAGTCGGGACCCTCTGGCCCTCCGTGCCTACCTGGAAAGCATCGGCGACTGTGTGGTAGTAGTAGACGACGACTCCATCATCAAGGTTCATGTCCACACCGACCACCCCGGCAAAGCCTTTGAAGAAGGACTTCTCTATGGCAGCTTGGTGAACATGAAAGTGGAAAATATGCGGGAGCAGAATGCCGCCAAAAAGACCGAAGCAAAAAAGGCGCAGCAAGACCAGCTTCCCTGGGCGGAACCTCAAAACCAGTACGGCTTTGTGGCGGTGGCGGCAGGAGCTGGAGTCCAGAGCCTGTTTGCAGATTTGGGAGCAGACCAGATTGTCAGCGGCGGTCAAACCATGAACCCCAGCACCGACGACATTCTCCACGCCGTGGAAGCAACCCCGGCTCACACGGTGTTTGTGCTGCCCAACAATAAGAACATTATTATGGCGGCGGAACAGGCGGAAAAGCTGGCGGACCGCCGGGTCTGCGTGCTGCAAACCCGCTCCATTCCCCAGGGACTTTCCGCAATGCTGGCCTTTGACCCGGATTCCAATTTCCAGGAGAACCGGGTGAACATGACCCGTGCTTTGGACCGGGTGCAGTCCGGTCAGATTACCTTTGCCGCCCGGGATTCCGACTACGAGGGCCACAAGATCCGCCAGGGTGAAATCCTGGCCTTGGACGGCGGCAAGCTGGACTTTGTGGAGGATCAGCTTCCCAAAGCCCTGTATCGTTTGACCCGCCATCTGGTGAAAAAATCCGACGCTCCCGGCTTTATCACCATTCTCTACGGCAGCGACGTCACCGAAGACCAGGCCCAGGAAGCGGTACAGCCTATCCGGGACAAATTCGGCGACGACTGCGAAATCAGTTTGGTCAACGGCGGCCAGCCGGTGTACTATTATATTATTTCGGTGGAGTAATCAGCCGTGAGGAATCAAACCGAATGCCCGCCCATCCGCAGCTTGAAAGGCGTAGGGGAACAACGGGCAAAATACTATGAAAAATTGGGAGTAGAGGATCTCTGCTCCCTTTTGCGTTACTATCCCCGGACCTGGATGGATTTTTCGCATCCGACGCCTATTTTGCAGGCCCAGCCGGGGGAGACGGTGTGCGTCCAGGGGACGGTGTTCCGCAAGCAGGGGGAACAGCGCATCCGTAAGGGGCTGAGCCTGTTTAAGGTGTACGTCACCGACGGGGAAGGCCAGCTCACTGTCACCATCTTCAACAACGTTTATGCCTACCAGGCCCTGGAATTGGAGCACACCTACTGCTTTTACGGCAAGATCACCGGAGGACTGCTCCGCCGGGAAATGAATTCCCCCCAGGTACTGGACCCGGATCGGGAAAGCCTCATTCGCCCGGTGTACCCCCTGACCCAGGGGCTGACCAACAAGATGATCTGCACCAATATGCGCCAGGCCTTAAAGGAGTGGGGGGATCACCTGGAAGACGTGCTGCCCCAGTGGGTGCTGCAAAAATACAGCCTTTGCCGGATGCGGTACGCCTACGAAAATATCCACTTTCCCGCCGACTGCCACGCTTTGGAGCTGTCCCGGCGGCGGCTGATTTTTGAGGAGTTTTTCCTGCTGAGTTTGGGAATGGGACAGATCCGTTCCCGGCGGCGGGAACACACGGCGTTCCGCCTTGCCGATACCAATTTGACCCCTTTTTTGGAAGGTCTGCCCTTTTCTCTCACCGACGGCCAAAGCCAGGCCCTGACAGACTGTATCCGGGACTGCGCCGGCGAGACGGCTATGAACCGGCTGATCCAAGGGGACGTGGGCTGCGGCAAAACGGTAGTGGCGGCGGCGCTGTGCTACCTTATGGCCAAAAACGGAGGACAGGCTGCCATGATGGCCCCCACCGAGCTGCTGGCCCGGCAGCACCTGGAAACCCTTACCAAAATGCTTTCGGGACTTGGCGTCTCCTGCGGCCTGCTGGTGGGAAGCCAGCCCGCTGCCCAGCGCCGGGAGACCTTGAACCGGATTGCAGCCGGAGAAATCCAGGTAGTGGTGGGTACCCAGGCCCTGATTCAACAGGGGGTGGAGTTTGCCCGGCTGGGGCTGGTGATTACCGACGAGCAGCACCGCTTTGGAGTGGAACAGCGCTCCCTGCTCAGTCAAAAAGGGGAACACCCTCACTGCCTGGTGATGAGCGCCACTCCCATTCCCCGAACCTTGGCGTTGATGATGTACGGGGAGCTGGATCTTTCGGTGATCCGCCAGATGCCAAAAGGCCGCAAGCCTGTCAAGACCTGGCTGATTGATTCCGGAAAGCGTACCCGTGCCCTGGGATTTGTCCGGGATTTCCTGGACAAGAGCTTTCAGGGATACGTCGTCTGTCCCATGATTGAGGAAACCGACAGCGAGCTGGTGAGCTTGGAGCGCTACCGACAGGGTCTGCGGGGCACCCCTTTGGAGGGGGCTTCCATCGGCTTTTTGCACGGCAAAATGAAGGGAGCGGAAAAGGAAGCCGTGATGGAGCAGTTTGCCCAGGGGAAGATCCAGCTTTTGGTGTCCACCACTGTGGTGGAGGTGGGGGTAGATGTGCCCAACGCCGTGGTGATGATTGTGGAAAATGCCGAGCGCTTCGGCCTCAGCCAGCTTCACCAACTCCGGGGACGGGTGGGCCGTGGAAGCCAGCAGAGCCACTGCATTCTGATTTCCGACAATGACCAGCCCGCCACCCGTACCCGATTGAAGCTGCTCTGCCAAACCAACGACGGCTTTGAGCTGGCCCAGCAGGACTTAAAGCTCCGGGGACCCGGCGACTTTTTCGGCCGTCGTCAGCACGGCCTTCCCCAGTTGAAAATGGCGGATTTTGCCACCGACCTGGCTCAGTTGGAACAGGCCAGGGAAGCGGCTCAGGCTGTGTTGGGGGAGGACCCCGGTTTGCGCAAACCGGAACACCGTCACCTTCGTCAAGAAGTGGAGCGAATGTTTGCGGCCCAAACCAGCAATTAAAG
>CAZWNI010000171.1:0-3269 GCA_964635385.1 uncultured Oscillospiraceae bacterium | reverse complement strand
GCCAATGGAACGATTGGCTTTGTGATGAATTTGGAACACAATTGTTTTTGGCCCACGGCTGGACGGCCTGTTCCGGAAACGAGCTGATTAACCACAGCGAAGACCCTGCGGTGACGGCGCCTTACAAAGAGGTGTTCCGCCGGGTGTCTTCGGCGGTAGCCAAACACAAACTGCACCGCTATGATGCGGCGCAGATTTTAGCGCTGAACCGTCAGCCCGTTTCCACCGACGGAAAAGAATGCTGCGTCTGCGGCCGGTGGGAAGCCGGAATGACGGAAGAGGAGGACGGAACGTGCCGGTGCAGATGGTGCAGGCTGTTTGCGGATCTTTCCAAAAAGATTCAGGACCAGGATAAAAACGTCTATTTTGTCAGTTCTGTCTCCAACGGGCAGGAGGATTTTTCCCTTCCTGGACGGGAGGGAACCGCTTACTTCACAATCCTTGGGGAAAAGCAGGCCCGTCAGAGGATTCAAGCCGGTGAAGCCGTGCTGCGGGTGTACACCAAAAACGCCTATTACACAGGACTGGCTTACAGCACCCAGATTTATGTAGGGGATTATGCCCCAAGCAACTCCATGGAAGAGTTAGCGAAGTCTTCTCAAGGAATCCGGCGAATCGCCGTTTGCCGCATGGATGTGGACAATTTAGGGGAGGCGTTTGTTTCCGGCTTTGAGAAAGATCTGCCGGAAAGCGCCGATCCCAAAGAAAAATACCATTATGTTACATTATCCCGGACGGCTGCATTTTCCCGACAGCTTTCTATGTTTTTCAAATACTACATCAACGGCATTCTGGACGGAAGCTATCAAGCTGCCGCCAAACCTTTGGCAGTGGCGATTGTCTATTCCGGCGGGGACGACGTTTTCCTAGTGGGGGCTTGGAATGAAGTGATCCAGGCAGCGAAGCGGATTCAAACCGCTTTGGATCAATTTTCCTGCGGCAGCTTAACCATCAGCGCTGGAATCGCCCCCTATCATCATCACTATCCCATCCGTCTGGCGGCAGACCAAACCGCTCAGCTGGAAGAAACAGCGAAATCCCTGCCCCAAAAGAATGGGGTGTTCCTGTTCGAAGCAAAGAAGCAGTGTACCTTCACCTGGCAGGATTTTTGGGATAAAGTTGTGGCAGAAAAAATTGACGGATGTTTGCGGCCTTTCTTTGGCCGGGAAGACAATGCCCGGGGGAATTCCCTTTTGTACCGTTTATTCCAGCTATTGGGAGAAATGGAAGGGGAACAAATCAATCTGGCTCGTTATGTGTATACCCTGTCCCGTCTGGAGCCGCCGCAAAAAGAAAGGAAGCAGGCGTACAACGAGTTTTGCAAAAAGATGTATTCCTACGCCAGAAAAGAAGATCGCAAAGCCCTGATTACCGCCATGCAGCTATATGTTTATGAAACAAGGAAGGAGACGGAGGAGTAATGGCGTATTCAAATCAATACCAAAATTCAAACCGCTTTAGTCGAAACAACACGAAATCCTTCGACAACCGGAATGCGCAGCAAAAGCCCCGGAGCATCACCCCGGAAGAAATCCCGGAAAATTATGTAGACGTTGCCGAAAACGTGATGGAAAAGGATTTCAGAAATATTACCACCAGCAAACTGCGAAATCTGATGAGTCTGCTGGTGGATGCTTTTAATGTAGAAAGCCGGCGAACGGAAGAAACCATCACCACCCAGAGCCAGGCGGTCCTGCTGCAAATGCGGGTGCGGCTGGCCTATGAATACGGACGGGGCAACAATAATTTCAAAAACTTCCTGGAAAATTCCAAATTGCAGGAATACCTGAAAGGCATCGGCAGCAACCGGCAGAAATTCATCGACTTATATCATTATGTGGAAGCCCTGGTTTCTTATCATAAATACTACGGTGGAAGGGAGAACTAAAAATGTACGCAAAAATTTTGATCACCTGTGATTTGAAAGTAAAAACCGGGCTTCATATCGGCGGTTCCAGCGCCTTTTCTGCCATCGGCGCCGTGGACAGCCCGGTGATTCGGGACGCCTTTACCGGCTGGCCCATTGTTCCCGGCAGCAGCTTGAAAGGCAAACTGCGCACCCTGCTGGCAAGAAGCAAAGCGACAGCCATTGAAAGCCTGCCGGAGTGCAACGAGGACGAGGTGCAAATCAAGCGCTTGTTCGGCAGTTCCCAACCGGTTCAATGCGCCCATTTGCAGTTTTCCGATAGTTTCCTTTCCAATTATGAAGAAATGAAGACCATCGGGCTGACCGAAGTGAAAACCGAAAACAGCATTGACCGGAAAACCTCCGTTGCCAATCCCCGTCAGATCGAGCGGGTCAATCCGGGCGCAAAATTCGAAGTAAAGATTGTCTATGAACTGGACGACGAAAATAAAGCAGAAAAAGACCTCTCTTTGCTGGCCAAAGGCATGAAGCTGTTGCAGTTGGATTATCTGGGTGGCCATGGGTCTCGGGGAAGCGGACGGGTCAGCTTTCAGAATTTCAAATTAAGCAGTGATTCTCCGGAATTGGAACAAAGCAAAGTAGAAGAATGGACAAAGCTATTTAAGCAGGTGGAAGATTATGAACTATTTTCTGTGTAAGCTCTGCTTTCATGCGCCGGTACACTTTGGTTCTCCCAATTCCGCCATGTCCCTGGAAACCTCGGAGGATCATTTTCGGGCAGATACTCTGTTTTCCGCTCTTTGCCATACTGCGCTGCGTGCGCAGGGGGAAACGGGAATCCAGCAGCTTTACCAGTGGGTGCAGCAGGGAGAACTGCTGCTCAGCGACAGTATGCCTTGGGAAAGTCTGAATGGAGAGGATCGCTACTATCTTCCGAAACCCTTAGCTGTTTCCAAAAAACCGGCAGAGCTTCCTACACGCCAGCGTAAAGCTTTTCGACGGTTAAACTGGATTCCGGTGGAAGCTCTTTCTTTGTTTGAAGATTCCATTCAAGGCGGCAAGCCATACCAACCGGAGCAATATCCTTCCACCTTTGGCTTTTCGGTGCAGCGAACCCAAGCCAACACCCGGCTTGGAGAAGACACTGTTCCCTACCAGGTGGGCTTGTTTCAATTTGCTCCGAACTGCGGATTGTACTTCCTCTGCGCCTGCCAAACCCAAGAACAGGAAGAAAAACTGTATCAATGGATCACTTTTTTAGGGGACAGTGGGATCGGAGGAAAAACCAGCGCCGGATACGGGGCTTTTCAGATAGATGACTGGGTTCTGCTAAACGATCCATTTGATGAGCAAACCAAAAACTTCTATCAGAGATTGACCCAGCGTGCAGAAGCGTACCTTC
>CAZWNI010000170.1:0-3326 GCA_964635385.1 uncultured Oscillospiraceae bacterium | reverse complement strand
CCCTGGGCTCTGTTTTGACATCACAGCCCTGCCCTGACGGCGAAGCCGCCTTAGATCAGGCAATGAAAGCATCTGCAATCGCATTCAATTGGCAGGTGATCTCTCCAAACTCACAGTTCAAGTCCAGCGTCTTTACGCTGATGCGATTGCCACTCATTATGTAAGTATGATCCGGCTGAATTTCTTCCTCTGTTCGAGCGTAGAGCAGCATCCCCGAAACCTCTCCACCAGCGGCTGCTTTGTTCTTGACATAGGTGAAAATCTGGTACAGATGATTGGAGTGAATCGTATTCACATGATACTGCTTCTGCGTTGTATGACTGTAGTATTTGGCATCAATAATCAAAGTTCTATCGCCATAAGTGAGCATAATGTCGGATCGCATAACCGGCAGCATGATATCAATGCCGTCGTCCAGTGCCCACCCAATCTGTGATGCGCTTGTTTGAATCTGCGGATAATGTTTTTTGTAGTATTCAAGAATAAACTTCTCGTACAAGCGACACATCCGCTGCTCGTCTAAAAACTGCATCATTTTCACAGAGCCATCTGCGGATGTTTGCAGCAATCCTTTGACAACCAGATAACAGATGGACATCAGCATTTGATAAGTTTGATTGTTGCGGTTAAAGCGAAGCTTCCAATCTATTAGGCGTACATCGATTGTATCAACTTCTTTGAAATAGAGGAGCAGTTTGCGCAGTTCCCTTTTTCTCACCTTGGGAATATCACACCGCAGCAGAAGCTCCATCGTGCTTTTCAGAATGCGATTCATATAAGAATTCACCGAAAACGCATCATAGGTACAGATAAGCTGTTGTTTCATGAGTGTCTGCTGCTTAATGGATTCTGTAACATCTATTTTGCCACGCAAGCAACTTAACGGTTCCGTTTCTTCAAGATAGGCGCGACCTAAGCCACGCTTGATCTGTGTGGATACACCCTTAGCGAGAATGACAGAAAGTAAATCTGCGGTGTTTTCAAACGCCTCTGTTCCGCAGCTCTCATATCTCTGCTCCCGTAAAACTTGGAACGCATATGCAAGCATGTAGTATATATTCCGAATCCGAATCATCGAACGGCCTCTCGCAGCACATGTTCCCACTCTCGAACCTTACTTGGCTCATCAAACCAGTATTCGTTCAGGAGCGGAACGATTTCGTAGGTAATGACGGCATTCAACCACATATCGTCAAGTTCCTTTTCTGTACAAAAATAACTATGGCCGATGCGGAATCCCTTGCCCAGCGTGTCATCATTTTCTATGGCTACGTTCAACTTTTCAACAGCCGCAATCAGATTGTCAAATTTCTTGCTGTTTTTTTCTTGTCGATAAGTTCGAAAGCCTTCTGTTTCAAATGCAGGAGAAAATTCAAAGAACGCAAAACGGCGGCGCAGGGCATAATCCAACATCGCCAAACTCCGATCTGCCGTATTCATCGTGCCAATGATATAGACGTTCCAGGGGACAGAGAATGTTTCATCCGAATAGAGAAGCTGCAACGACACCCCACGTTTATCATTTTCAATCAACATAAACAGCTCACCAAAAATTTTGCTTAAATTGCCTCGGTTGATCTCGTCAACGATAAAAAAGTAGTCGTTCTCGCTGTCCATCTCGGCCTTTTTGCAAAAGCTGTAAAACGGCCCCTTTTTGAGTTCAAATCCAGCAGTTGACGGCCTGAATCCCATGATAAAATCCTCATAGCTATAACTTTGATGGAACTGCACCATCATAACACGGCTGTCATCCTCGACTCCCATCATCGAGTAAGCCAGCCGCTTTGCGGCAAAGGTCTTGCCAGTGCCGGGAGCCCCCTGAAGGATAATATTCTTCTTATTTTTCAGCAGGTTGATCAGGATTTGATAATCGGCGCCGCTCATATATACCTCATCCAGAAAATCCTCGGCCGTGTAAACTTCAGCCGTGTGATCTGGATAAATTTCTACTTCTTCCATTTCTTCGGCCTCACCGACATTGGATCGCTGGTAGCCCTTGGCTGCAACAGAACGCTTTTCTTTATTTACCTTTTCGGAGAGAATCCACGCGGCATAAGAAAGCTCCAGGAAATTCCTGTATCGGTAATTTCCCTTTTCCAGAATCTTGCGGCAACGATCGCTGAGTTGCAGATACTTTTCGCCCCTCGGAACTGTACGGAAATTGTCCACGCTGTCAATCAAGGCGGAAGGCATATGTTCCGGGTTACAAATATACCAACGATTGCACGAATCGAGATTGATATATTCGTATGGGCAAATCCAGTATAGGCCCATTGTCAAATTCCATTTGATACATTTTTGACGCAAGGCAACATCATAGGCTTTGATCAGCGCCGCTTTGCTACTCTCCGAGTTCGTCTTTGCATACTCCATGGCCGACGCAAATACTTCCCAGAGGTTCTTAATATCATGATCCCTGCGATCACCGATGAACCCGTAAAAGGTAGCCTTCTGATTGTTAAGGACAGGAATTCCGTTGAATGACGTTGGCACAGGCGCTTTGACTGAAAATTCTTGGGCAATCCCGCGCAAAATAGCGATCCGGTTTGCATCTGTAATTCCCTTGTTAAAGAGTCCAAAGATAGTAAACGGATCAAGATCGACAATATGATTGTCCTTCTCCAGCTTAGGCAGTCGCATACCAATGGCTGTATATACTGCCTGAATTTTCTCAATCAAAGTCTTTCTGTCTTTCCTATAGGGCAGCAATTTTTCAGCAAATTCTGAGTAAAAGGCAACCCATGTGAAATCATTTTTGTCCACTGAGGCCACCCCTTTATCTTCGTTAGAGACAGTCCCTTGCATATAGTTCCCCTCTTTCCAAATTCAACCAAACAGCCATTTCGGCACTTTACGCACATAAGTGTTCAATACGCCAATCGCATTTTCTACTGGGAAATCTCCGGATTGGTTCATCCGCTGGCAGGCATCTTCCAGTTGATAGACCGCTCCCAGCCCCACAGTATCATCCAACTACAGTTATAAACCATAAATCCGACAAAATCAATTCCTGAAAGGGCAAGGAGGAACGTGCACAAAAAAATCCGCATCGAACCCCATTCTATAACGAGTTCGATGCGGAAAGGAGCCGCGGCAGAAGATGTGAAAGATGGCTGCTACAAAAAAGTCGCCGCGAACGATATATCGTCCTCGGCGACGTGGTGGACCCGAAGGGGATCGAACCCTCGAACCTCACGGATGCGAACCGTGCGCTCTCCCAGCTGAGCTACGGGCCCATGTTTGCATGTACACATTCAGATCACATCACGAAATCCTGAACGCTGTAACAGAGTCATTATAACACAATTTTCACGCTTGTAAAGGGG
>CAZWNI010000169.1:0-3365 GCA_964635385.1 uncultured Oscillospiraceae bacterium | reverse complement strand
GGTCAAGGGTGGACTTATAAAGGTCAACTTCCGCAGACACAATCCGTTTCGGCGCCACCCGCCCAAACCGGTTTCGGCGCAAGCCGAATGACGGCCGTGCTTTTGGCCGTCAAGGTTTGGGTGAGAAACGTCGCAAGACGTTTCGTTTATCCGGGAGGCCAAGCCAGATCCCGTCCGCCCAGCAGGTGGAAATGCAGGTGAGGCACGCTCTGGCCCCCCTGCCGGCCTACATTGCTCACCACCCGGTAGCCCTCCTTCAGGTTCAGCTCCTGAGCCAGTTTGGCGATGACGGTGAAAATGTGACCCACCATCTCCTGGTTTTCCGGGGTGATCTGGCTGACGCTTTGGATATGCTCCTTGGGGATCACCAGAATGTGTACCGGCGCCTGGGGGTCGATGTCGTAAAAGGCAAGTACCTTTTCGTCCTCATAGGCCTTCTTGGAGGGGATTTCCCCCGCCGCAATCTTGCAGAACAAACAATCCATGACTGCACCTCCTTTCTATTATCATATGGTTATCCCTTTCGGGGAAGGCTTTGCCGGAAATGGAAATGTTTTCCGCCGTTACCCTAACTGACCTGCAATGACGTCCTTCAACTGGAACAGGGCTTCGTCCACCTTGGTCACGTCCCCTATCCCGGCCATGGCCTGGTCGGGGCGTCCGCCGCCTTTGCCGCCGGTGAACTTTGCCACTTCCCGGACGATGTTGCCAGCCTTCAGGCCCCGCTTCTTGGCGTTCTCCCCCACCACGCAGACCAGGTTGCCCTTGCCGTCGACGATGTTGGCGGCCACAAACACCAGATTCGGGTGCCGGTCCCGCATCTGTGCGGTGGAATCCTTCAGGGCGTTGAGGTCCATATTTTCCAGCATCATGGTGGTGTACTGGATACCCTCCACCTCCTGGAGACTGTCGCTCAACACCTTGGCAAAGCTGTTCTGGGCCAACTGGGCGTTGAGCCGGGCCACTTCCGCCTTGGCTTCCTTCAGTTCGGCGGTGAGGGCGGCGCATTTGTCCACCAGCTCTTCCGGGTTGTTCAGCTTCAACGCTTTGGCGGCCTGGCGGAGAGTATAGGTGCTGTGCTGGATCAGATCCAGGATATAGTTGCCGGTAACCGCTTCAATCCGGCGCACCCCGGCGGCTACACTGCCTTCGCTGACAAGCTTAAACAGGCCGATGTGGGCGGTATTGGCCACATGGGTGCCGCCGCAGAATTCCTTGGAGAAATCCCCTACGCTGACCACCCGGACGGTGTCCCCGTACTTTTCCCCAAACAGGGCCATGGCGCCGGTTTTCCGGGCTTCCTCAATGGGCATTTCCTCCACCGTCACCGGGACGGCGTCAAAGATCTTCTGGTTTACCAGGTTTTCCACCTGCTGGATCTGATCCTGGGTCATGGCTTCAAAGTGGGAGAAGTCAAACCGCAGGGAGGGGGCGGTGACCAGTTGGCCGGCCTGGTGGACATGGTCCCCCAGCACCTGGCGCAGAGCCGCCTGGAGCAGGTGGGCGGCGGTGTGGTTTCGCATAATGGGGTAGCGCACCATTGGATACACCTTCTGCTCCACCGTGTCTCCCAGGCAGAAGGTTCCCTCCTTCACCTGCACTACATGCATATAAAGTCCGGTGCCGGTTTTCTGCACGTCCAGCACCCGACCGGAAGCGGAGCCGGTGGAAACGTTGCCCTGATCCGCCGCCTGTCCGCCGCTTTCGGCGTAGAAGCAGGTGGAATCAAACACCATGGTGGCCCGGATTCCGGCGGAAACCTGTTCCACCTTTTCCCCCTCCACCAGTATGGCCAGCACTTTGCCGGCGCCGGTGAGACTGCCGTAGCCGGTAAACTGGGTCTTGACCCCGTAAAGGTCCAGGGTTTCGTCCGCCCAGGCCACGTCTTCCTGGCTCATTCGGGCCTGGCGGGCCACCTCTTTCTGGTGTTCCATCAAAGCGCCGAAGGCGGTTTCATCGACGGAAAGACCCTTTTCGGAAGCGATTTCCCTGGTCAGGTCGATGGGGAATCCAAAGGTGTCGTACAAATGGAAGGCGTCCTCCCCGGTCAGGGTGGAAGTTCTCTGGGCTTCCGCTTTGTCGATGATCTGGTTGAGCAGTTCCAGCCCCTTGTTTAAGGTGCGGTCAAAGTTTTCCTCCTCGGTGAGGATAATCTTTTCCAGATAGGACTGCTTCTGTGCCAGTTCGGGGTAGGCGGTGTGGTTTTCCTTCACCACCGTGTCCACCACCTGGTACAGGAAGGGGCCGTTGACGCCCAGAAGCCGTCCGTGGCGGGCGGCCCGGCGGAGCAGACGCCGCAGCACATAGCCCCGGCCTTCGTTGGAGGGGATCACCCCGTCCGCCAGCATAAAGACGGTGGAGCGGATATGGTCGGTGATCACCCGCAGGGACACGTCCTTGGTTTCGTCGTCGTGGTAGCGCACCCCGGCGATTTCGCTGATTTTCTTCATGATGTTCTGGATAGTGTCCACCTCAAACAGGTTGTCCACCCCCTGCATAATGCAGGCCAGACGCTCCAGCCCCATGCCGGTGTCGATGTTGGGGTGGGCCATGGGGGTGTAGTTGCCGGCTCCGTCCCCGTCAAACTGGCTGAACACCAGATTCCAGAACTCCACATACCGGTCGCACTCACAGCCCACATGGCAGTCCGGCTTGCCACAGCCCTTTTCCGGGCCCCGGTCGAAGTAGATCTCGCTGCAGGGGCCGCAGGGGCCGGCGCCGATTTCCCAGAAGTTGTCCTCCTTGCCCATGGTGACGATGCGGTCAGGGGCAACCCCCACTTCCTCCACCCAGATCTTCCGGGTTTCCTCGTCCCCTTCGTAGATGGACACCCACAGTTTGTCCACCGGCATTTTCAGCTCCTGGGTGATAAACTCCCAGGCCCACTTGGTGGCTTCGTGCTTGAAGTAGTCCCCGAAAGAGAAGTTGCCCAGCATCTCAAAGAAGGTGCCGTGGCGGGCGGTTTTGCCCACGTTTTCAATATCCGGGGTGCGAATGCACTTCTGGCAGGTGGTCACCCGGTGCCGTGGGGGTTCTTCCTGACCCAAAAACCACTTTTTCATGGGGGCCATGCCGGAGTTAATCAGCAAAAGGCTGTTGTCCCCCTGGGGAATCAGGGGGAAGCTGGGCAGACGCAGATGCCCCTTCTCTTCAAAAAAATGCAGGAACTTTTCCCGCAGCTCATTCAGTCCCGTCCATTCCATTGGTTTGTTACACTCCTTCTTGGTCGTTGGGGGCCGGACAGCAAAAAGCCGCCCCTGCCGGAAACCGGCTTGGGACGGCAGAACATTCTGACGCGGTACCACCCAAGTTGCGGAGCAGAACTCCGCCTCTCGTTTCGGCAGATAACGGCTGCCTGCCGCCGG
>CAZWNI010000168.1:0-3376 GCA_964635385.1 uncultured Oscillospiraceae bacterium | reverse complement strand
CAATCATTAGTTTTCAAAACAGACAAATTTCGGTCGTCGTTTTCGGTGTTTTACCCAAAACAACAACTGTTTTTTTGGTTGTTTTATGAATTTTAGATATTCTTCCAAGTGGATTTGCTGAGAGAATCTCTTTTCCACAGCCTGTTTATAACTACGATCGCCCAATACAAAGCAGGAACGACGCTTCTAACGCTGCGCCATTCCTGCTAAAACTTAATATTTCCTACTTCCGGTTTTTTTGTGCTGTCTGTACAAGTTGATGCGGTGCATCTTTTAGCTTGACTTGGGTTTTTCAGTCCCCATCTAAAAACGATTGGGGCAAACTAAAATATTTAATTCGAAGTAGAAATTGTTGGTGGAAAAACCCCGTTTTGGACAATATCAATTTCCTCAATCTTCCTCTGCCGCAGCAGGGTTAAAACCTTTTGGTTGGCTGGACAGAAGGAATATTGTTGGAATTCTTCCGGTGCGGCCCAGGCCAGTTTTTGGTGAACCAAGGCTTTGGGCGTGCCCTTTACTAGAACCGTATCCCAGAAATAAAGCGTCACCTGCCGGTTGGGATAATGGTATTCCGTGGTTAGTACCAGTTTGACCGGCTGTACCAAAACATCTAATTCCTCCCGGCACTCCCGAATGAGAGCCTGCTGCTGGGTTTCTCCCGGCATCAGTTTTCCTCCCGCAAACTCCCAGTACCCGCCCTGGGGTTTGTGTTCTGGACGCTGGCCAATAAGATATTTCCCACCCCGCTGAATCAGTGCTGCCGCAATGGGGAGGGAAGGTGTCGTTTTCTTAAAATCTGGCATAACGAAAATCCACCGATCCGTTTTGGGGATTGAGAAACACTCCGCTCACCGATTTATTCACTGCTAAATAGCTGGTCTGATAGTAAAGGGGAAGGAAGATGCCGCTGTCCAGCAGATATTGCTCTGCCAGCTTGCACAGCGCCGCTTCCCCCTCGTCGCCCTGATACAACAGGCTGAGGTAACTGTCCAACGTGCTGTCCGAATAGCCGGTGTAGTTTTCCGCACTGTCAGTCTGGAAGTCCTCCAAAATGGAGATAGGATGGTCAAAATCTGCTTCCAGGGAAACAATGGCCATATCGTAGTCGCCGCTGGCCAGGCGGGATTCAAATTCGGATTCGTCCACCGTTTCGATGGTCAAATACAGATTCAGTTCCCGCTGGATCACCTGGCTGAGATAGGCGAAATACTGTTCGTTGTTTACCGAATCATTTTCCGCAATTAACACGCTCAACCCAGTGACCTGCTGTACGCCGGTGGCGTCTAGCATGGCCTGATAGTGGCTTTTGGCGGAATCGGAGTTTAAGCCATATACCGTCATCTCTCCGGCTTGATCCCGGTAGGAGGAGCCGTTGATGCTTACGCCCGGCGGGATAATGGTGTCGGTGACGGTAAGGTATTCCGGCAGCAGATCCTGATACCGGCTGCGGTCAAAGCAGTTGGCAATGGCCAGCCGGAAATCCTGATTGCTTAAGATCTGCTGCTTGACGCTGTCTGTGCTGCTTTGATTGAAGGTCAGGCCCCATACCGTATTGTCATGGGTGGTAAGGGTGTAGCTGCTGCTAAACAATCCTTCATCCGGCTTGCCGGAACAAGCGTAGGCCACACTGTCCCCACTGTAAAACCGGGTTAAAATTTCGCTTTGGGTTTCCCCGTCCTCCAGAGTGTCGGAATAGCACAGCCAAAATACGATGCTGCTTAAGTGGATCTGATCCTGGTCGTAGTAGCGATCGTTTGGAACCAATTTAATGTAGCTGCCCACGATCCACTTTTCCGCCTGGTAAGCGCTGTTGGAGATCAAGGCGGCGCCTTTCAGGCCGTATTCCCCCTTGGTTTCATTGAAGAACTGTTCGTTGCAGGGCATGGCTGGGGCCGTGGAAAGCAGTTCCAGCAAAAAGGCGTTGGGGCTTTCCAACTGGATCACCAGCTCGGTGTCGCTGTTGGCATAGACCCCCAGTTGATCTACATCCATAGTCCCTTCTGCCACAGCAGATGCGTTTTTGATGCAGTAAAAATTGTGGGCGGTTTCGGATTTGGTTTTGGGATTGAGCAGCCGTTGAAAGGCAAAGACAAAATCGTTTGCAGTGCAGGAATATCCATTGCTCCAATACAGCCCTTCCCGTAAAGTAAAGGTGTAGGTGAGCTGGTCATCGCTGACTTGGTAGCTTTCTGCTACCCCTAAACCAATGCTCCCGTCCTCCTCAACCTTGGTCAGCCCTTCAAAAATCTCGTTAATTACAGTAAAGGCGTAGGTATCGTTGGCAGTCTGCGGATCTAAGGTGGCAGGCTCTCCTGCCAGGTCGTAGGTGAGATCGCTTTGGCTGGAACAGCCGCTGAACAGCCCCAACGACCCTGTAAGAAGCAAAACGGCCAGCAGGATGGATAATAATTCTTTTTTCACTGGTGTTTCCCCCTGGTATCACTGAAATAAAACCCTTTTCAAACACCGGTTGTGGAAGCAAAAAGTGCTTGTCGATTTTCTTTTTTTCCTATTTTTTATTATATCGAGTTCTATTAAAAAAAGCAACAAAATTAGCAGATTTTTTGTTTTTTTCCTGATCTCTTTGCTTTCGCCGCCGTTTTTATGAAATTTGGATTCTGCTGTACTGTATCACGGCGTCGCAGACAGCAAGGATGCCCAATAGAAAAGGCCGGAACGCTTAAAATTTCAGGTAAATCTGTCCTTTTCAATTCCTTCGCTTTTTGTTTTACCAATCTATTCCTTCAAAATCAGCACCGGGATCGGCGGGTCATTGGGCCGGTTGGAAAATTGGGTGGTGAGTACGGTATACTTTTGGGGAAGGGTGGGCAAAAAGGAGAGAAGGGCGTCCCGCTCTGCATAGCCGGTGTCCTTGCCACTGTAAATGCAGAGACTCATCACCCCGCCGGGACGCAGCAGCCTTAACCCCGCCTGAACAGCAGGGATGCTGGTGTCCGGCTTGGTGAAGACGGCGTGATCCCCGCCAGGCAGCCAGCCGAAATTAAAGGTAATTGCGTCCACCGATTCCGGGGAAAAATACGTCTCCATTCGGTGATGGCTGTCCAGAATCAGCCGGGCGTGGAAGCCAAGCTGTTCCAGCCGCTTGGCGGTGCTGTCCAAGGCTTCCTGCTGCACATCAAAGGCGGTGACTTCTCCGGTGTCTCCCGCCAAAGAGCAGAGGAAGGCGGTGTCGTGTCCCCGTCCGGCGGTGGCGTCGATGCACCGGCATCCGGGGTGAAGCCGCAGGGCAAGCTGCTGATGGGAATAGTCCACGGCGCTGTATCGCACAAAAATTGCTCCTTTCCATGGTTAAAGGTCATGTGAATTCATGATACCTCTTTTTGGGGGAAAACGCAACTGCGCCTCCACTCTTGAC
>CAZWNI010000167.1:0-3414 GCA_964635385.1 uncultured Oscillospiraceae bacterium | reverse complement strand
TGAATGGAGATGGTGACCACCAAAATGGCGTTGCCATTTTTCAACTGCCGGGCGCTGCATTCCCGCAGAGGGACCCGCATTCCCGCCAGCGCCAGGGTTACGTCCGCCAGCAGGCCGTCCCGGTCCCTGGCCACAATATCCAGGGTGCAGCGGTAATCCTTGATTACGTCCCCGGTCCAATGGACGGTGACCCAGCGTTCCTTCTGCTCCGGGTCGTTAAGGGAGTTTTGCACGTTGGGGCAGTCCCGTTTATGGATACTTACCCCGTGGCCCCGGGTGACGAAACCAACAATATCGTCCCCCGGCAGCGGGTTACAGCACTGGGAAAACCGCACCAGGCAGTTTTGAATTCCTTCCACCACCACGTCTCCGCCGGGACCGGGCTGGGTGGCCGGCTGACTGGCGGCACGCTGGGCGTCTTCCTTTTCTTTTTCCTTCACCGCCCGAACATAATTTTCCTTGATCCGGGGCATGATCTTGCTCAGGACAATGCCCCCGTAGCCAATGGCGGCATAAAGGTCGTCTTCGTTGTCGAAGTGGTAGCGCTGAATGAGATACTGAATCAGCTCGTTGTGGTACTCCTTGTCCGGGCGGATATAGTTTCGCTTCAGCTCCCGGTCCAGTTCCAGCTTGCCTTCCACAATATTTTCTTCCCGGCGCTCCCGCTTAAACCACTGGCGGATCTTGCTCCGGGCTTCTCCGGTTTTGGCAATTTGCAACCAGCTCCGGCTGGGGCCGTGAGTGATGGACTTGGTGGTGAGGATTTCGATGATCTGCCCGGTTTGGATCTTATAATCCAAGGGCGCCATCCGCCCGTCCACCTTGGCGCCAATCATTTTATTGCCCACGGCGCTGTGAATGGAGTAGGCAAAGTCGATCACAGTGGCGCCGGCAGGAAGGCATTTCACATCTCCTTTGGGGGTGAAGGCATAAATTTCCTCCGGGGCCAGGTCGGTTTTGATGGCTTTAACAATCTCGTCTTTGTCCCCGTCCTGCTGGGCTTCGATGATCTGTCGAATCCAGGCCAAGCGGTCCTCCCACTTTTTGTCCCGGCCCTGGATACCTTCCTTATATTTCCAGTGAGCCGCAATGCCGTATTCCGCAGTATAGTGCATCTCCCAGGTACGGATCTGGATCTCAAAGGGAATGCCCTCTTTTCCCAGCACCGTGGTGTGGAGGGATTGGTACAGGTTGGGTTTGGGGGTGGAGATATAATCCTTAAACCGGTTGGGGATAGGGGTGAACATTTCGTGCATCAGCCCCAGCACGCTGTAGCAGTCCGCCACCGTATCCACAATAACCCGGACGGCGTAGACGTCGTACACCTCATCAAAGCTCCGGCCGGCAATGAACACCTTTCGATAGATTCCGTACAGGGACTTGATCCGGCCGAAAATCTGGGCGTTGATGTGGTTTTCTTCCAGCCGCTGATGAATCCGTTCCTTAATGGATTCCAGCAGGGCGTTGCGCCCGTCGGTTTTCATGGCCAGGGTGGAGTCGATTTCTTCGCATGCCACCGGGTCCAGGTACCGGATAGCCAGATCTTCCAGTTGCTCCTTCACCGCCTGCATTCCCAACCGATTGGCGATGGGGGCGTAGATCTCCATGGTCTCCAGGGATTTTTCCAACTGTTTTTCCGGGCGCATATATTGCAGGGTGCGCATATTGTGCAGACGATCCGCCAGCTTGATAATCACCACCCGGATATCCTGGTTCATGGCCAGCAGCATCTTCCGGACATTTTCCGCCTGCTGTTCTTCCTTGGTAGTCAGCGGTACTTTGCCCAATTTGGTGACACCATCTACCAGCAGAGAAATCTCTTTTCCAAACCGCTCCTGCAATTCGGTGAGAGTTACCGGGGTGTCCTCCACCACATCGTGGAGCAAGGCGGCGCAGATACATTCGCTGTCCATCCCCATATCCGCCAGAATATAGCTGACATTCACCGGATGGATGATGTAGGGTTCCCCGCTGACCCGTTTTTGGTTTTCATGGGCTTCCCATGCCAGATCATAGGCTTTGGAGATGAGATCCATATCGCAGGGCCGGCCATATTTTTTCAGCCGCTCCACCAACTGATCCCACAGCTTCTGACGCATGGCGCCGGTTGGTTTTTGTTCACTCATTCCCGGTATCCCCCTTTCCCATCTTTATTAACCGCAAAGCGGAAGGCGTTTGCAGCAGCTCGACCTTTCCCCCGCCCTGCCGCAGCTGATATCCTCCCTCCGGCGCCGGACGGATCAGCTTGGCTTCTTCCATCATGTCCAGGCAGATGCGGAAGGAGAAATAATTCATTTTATCGTATATAAAACAATATAACTGTTCCGGAGAACAACTGGATTTTTTTTGCAGCAGCCGATACACCAGCACAGCCTGCTGCCGGGTGGGAACGGCTTTTTCCGCCGCCCCTGGGGGAATCTCTTCCTGGCAAAAAAAGCGGAAATAGTAGTTCCAGCCATTAAGCAACAGAGTCTGCTTCAACCCGCTGGGGCGCAGCTCCAAAATCCGCACCGAAAGGTACTGCCGTTCCCGAAACTCACGCAGGCTGACCTCCGCCGCCAGATCCAATTCCTGTCCCGGCTGCACAAAGGATTGCTGGGGAGTGATGCGAAACTGCACGGCGGTGAAGCGAGTTCCCATCCAATCCATTCGGTAGCGGGTGTGTTTCCCTTCCCCGATGGACTCCACCGCAGCCGCCTTCACCCTGCGCAGCAAAAACACCGGCGCAGGGTTTGCTTCCCCGAAAGGCTCCAGGGCAGACAGCTTTTCCATCTGCTCTACCGTCAAGTCCTGGGGCGACAGGGCTCCGTCCAGCCAAAGTTCCGGCTGGGTCAAAGGCTGTCCGGCAGCGTATTCCTCCACCTGGCGGTAAAAGGCGTCCAAGTTATCTTCCGCAATGGTGAAGCCGGCGGCCTGCCGGTGCCCTCCGTACCGCATCAGCAATGCGTCGCAGGAAAGCAGGCACTGATAGAGGTGAAACTCCCCCACGCTCCGGGCCGAACCGGTGTACACCCCGTCCCGGCCGCTGAGCAGCATCACCGGCCGGCCGTACTCCTCGCAGAGCCGGGCGGCGGCAATGCCGATAATGCCGGGATGCCACCCCTCTTTGGCAAAGCAAAGCACCCGGCGGCGCAAAAGGCCGGAATGAGCTGCAATCATCTCTTTTACATCCGTCAGCATGGCTTCTTCCTGCTGGCGGCGCTGGCGGTTGCATTCCTCCAGCTCAGCAGCCAAGGACTCAGCTTCCTTCGGGTCCTCGGCAGTAAGCAGTTTCAGCGCCAGTTCCGGCTCCGCCATCCGTCCGGCGGCGTTGATCCGAGGACCCAGGCCAAAGGCCACCTGTTGAGCCGTAAGCGGGGTTTGGGTGGAGATCCCGGCGGTTTGCAGCAACGCCGCCAATCCGGGGCGCTGTCC
>CAZWNI010000166.1:0-3433 GCA_964635385.1 uncultured Oscillospiraceae bacterium | reverse complement strand
AAGTATCCTGAAACATGGTCACATCGTAGGTAAATTCCATAAAAAGGTCCTCACTTTCCCATATCCGGCCGCATTTACCAGCCAGTTTTCCCAAATTTATAGGTTTCATTCATTTTTTGCATTGCCTTATGCTATAAACAAATTATACGGAAGTTTGAAAAATCTGTCAACTCACCCTGCAATGCAATTTTTTGGTAAAAATATGCTCTTGATGTCATTTGTGCATAAGACGATTCATAAGAAACGCCGCACTAAACAGTACGGCGTTCAAAATAATCGTTTTTATTACTTGTTTTCAGTAAGCGCTGACGATAATGCTGGAGTTCTGCCCGCCAAATCCCAGCGAATTCGACATGGCATAGCGCACCTTGGCTTTCCTGGCTTGGTTGGGTACATAATCTAAATCGCAGGCAGGATCCGGGGTATTGTAATTGATGGTGGGAGGCAGGATTCCTTCCCGAATAGCCTGAATGCAGGTTATCACTTCGGTGATGCCTCCGGCGCCCATCAAATGCCCTGTAGCACCTTTTGTAGCGCTGATGGGCGGGGCTGTCTCGATGCCGCCGAATACGGACTTAATGGCAACCGTTTCTGCCTGGTCCCCCAATAAGGTAGAAGTACCGTGAGCATTGATATAGTCAATGTCTGAAGGCTCTAAACCGGCCCGCTGAAGCGCCAAACACATACAACGGGAAGCACCCTCCCCGTCAGGCATGGGGCTGACCACATGATAACCGTCGCTGGTGTTGGCATAGCCGGGAACCCTGGCCAAAATCCCAGCATTTCGGGACAAGGCATATTCTTCCCGTTCCAGCAGGATCGCCCCTCCCCCTTCACCGATCACAAAACCGTCTCGATTGACTTCAAAGGGGCGGCAGGCTGCGGCGGGATCGTCATTGCGGCGGGACAGCGCTTTGGATTGGGCCAAACTGGACACCACCACCGGTGTGAGAATGGATTCCCCACCCATCACCAACACGGCATCTGCTTCCCCGCTGTTGATCAGCATGGCAGCCAGCATGATGGCGTCTCCGCCGGAAGAACAGGCGGTATTGATGGTGAAACTGGGGCCATGAATGCCATATTCAATGGCAACTTGAGCTGCTGCAATGTTTCCAATCACCATGGGAACAAACCGGGGGCCAATCTTTTTCACTGCGCCGGTGGAGTAGGAATGCTGGGTCTGGGCAATGCAGCTGACGCCGTCCATAGCAGTTCCCATCACAATGCCGATGCGGCAGGAATCCCGGGCAATCTCCAATTTGCTTTGAGCCAAGGCCTGTTTTGCTGCAATAATGGCAAATTGCATAAACCGGTCGGTGGACCGCACCAACGATTTGGAAAGATAATCCAGCGGATCAAAATTTTTCACTTCCGCTGCAATCTGCACTGGAAGCTCAGAAGGGTCAAATGCGCAGATCCGATCCACGCCGGACAAACCGCTGATCAAATTGTTCCAATAGGATTCCACCCCAATGCCAATGGGTGTTACAGCACCCATGCCGGTGACTACTAAATGATTTTGATTCATGATACACCCCGTCTGTTTCATGGTTCTTTCTCTAGCTATTATACTGCACGGTTTAGTTCATGTCAATGAAAAGTCAAAAAAGTTTCCTAAAAATTCCACCAAACTATTGGCAGATACCGGATAAATTGTCAAAATCGTTCAAAAGAATCTCGGGATTATTCACAAAAAATCTTGTTATTTTCTGCTGTTTTTGGTATACTGTATAAAGAAGTACATTATGGAAAGCGAGGTCAAACCATGAAGCTGCGTTTTTTGGGGGCAGACCGGGAAGTGACCGGAAGTTGTCACTGCCTGGAAGCCTGCGGCAAGCGCATCTTGATCGACTGCGGCCTTCAACAGGGCCAGGACGAAAAGGACAACAACTGCCTGCCCATCTCCCCGGATCAAGTTGATTTAGTTTTAATCACCCATGCACACATTGATCACTCCGGACGTCTTCCCCTGTTGGTAAAGGAAGGATACCGCAAGCAGATCGTCGCCACCAGCAAGACCTGTCAGCTTATGGAGATTATGCTCCGAGACAGCGCCCATATCCAGCAATCGGAAGCCCAATGGCGGCAGCGCAAAGGAAAACGGGCCGGCCGGGATACAGCTCCCCCCTTGTACACGATGGAAGATGCAGACGCCGCCATCACCCTGTTCAGCCCGGTGGAGTACCATCAAGTCATTCCGTTATTTGATGGCATTACCGCCCGGTTTGTAGATGCAGGACATCTTTTAGGCAGCGCCAGCATTGAAATCACCGTCACGGAAGGGGATACCACCCAGGTCATCGTCTTTTCGGGAGACATCGGCAACCTGGACCAGCCCATTATCCGGGACCCGGAATACTTAACCAAGGCAGATTATGTGGTGATGGAATCCACTTATGGCGACCGAAACCACGATGTAGTGGAACCCCTCAAGCCCCAGCTGGCCCGAATCATCGACGCCACCCTGGCTCGGGGCGGCAATGTGATTATCCCCTCTTTTGCCGTGGGACGCACCCAGGAGCTGTTATACTTTATCCGGGAAATCAAGGAACAATACCTTACCCCCAAAGCAGGAAATTTCGATGTGTATGTGGACAGTCCCTTAGCGGCGGCGGCTACCGGCATTTATGACGGCGACTTAACCGGTTATGCCGACGAAGATGCTTTGGCCGTGCTGAAAGCAGGGTTTCGCCCCCTGTACTTCCCCGGCCTGCACATCTGTCAAAGCGCAGAAGAATCCATGGCCCTAAATGCCGACCAGAAGCCCAAAGTTATTATTTCCTCCAGCGGCATGTGCGAAGCCGGGCGGATCCGCCATCATCTGAAACACAATCTCTGGCGGGGAGAATGCTCGGTGGTGTTTGTAGGGTATCAGGCTGCCGGTACCTTGGGGCGAATGATCCTAGAGGGAGTCAAGGAAGTGAAGCTTTTCGGGGAGACCATTTCCGTGAAAGCCCAAATCCACAATCTGGTGGGCATGAGCGGCCACGCCGACCATGCCGGACTGTTAAAGTGGGTCCACTCCTTCCAGGACAATATGCCACGGCGGGTATTTGTGGTACATGGAGAGGACAATACCTGCCAAACCTTCCAGCTCGGCTTGCAGTCGGAAGGTTTTCCTGCCATCGCTCCTTACTTCCAATCCAGCTATGACCTATTGGAAAACCGCTGCCTGGAACCCGGCATACCGCCGGAAAAACTGCCTACAGGGCAAGCCCGGCTGAAAGGCACTCCCGCTTATCAGGAATTGGTGCTTACCGCCCAGGACCTTGTCAAATTTGTGGAGGAGTGCCAAGGCCGTCCCAACAAGACTTTGTCCAAAATTTCAGCTCAGATCAAACAGCTTATGGAAGAGTGGAAATAGACATAAAAACCGCCTGTGGGAGAACCACAGGCGGTCAGGCTGTAGAAAAAGTAAAGTTTAGGTCCA
>CAZWNI010000165.1:0-3460 GCA_964635385.1 uncultured Oscillospiraceae bacterium | reverse complement strand
CCTTCCGCCGGATCGGTGGGGTCCCAGCCCCGGTTGGGGCTGTCTTCGGGAATGGTCTGGGCGGTGGGGCGTCCCAGGGGGTCCCCCATGGAGGGAGAATCGGTGATGGTGACCGTGGTGCCGGAGGGACAGTTCTGGTAGATCCACAGGCTGTCCTCCACCGTCAGCCGGATACAGCCGTGAGATGCGGTGGTACCCAGTTTGTTGTACTCCTCGTACTGCAAGCTATCCACGCTTTGGGTGAGATAGGGCACCGAGTGGAACAGGATATGCCCGGTAATCCGGGTGGCGTATTGGCCGTATACACCCCCCACCAGATACCGCCAGCGGTATTGATCCGTGGTGGTGTAGGTGCCGGTAGGCGTGTCGTCGCCGCAGGAACAGATCATGCTTTTCACCGGGATACAATATTCCCCGGTGTCATCTGCCTGGTACACCGTCACTGTATTGGTGGAGGTGTTCACCACCAGATAATATGGGTTGCCGTTGGAATACACCCCGGTGGACACTCGGTTATTTACAGTTACCTCCACTTCGGCGCTGACCGACGGGTTGGAGGCGCTGGTCACCGTTACGGTGCAGCTCCCCGCACTGACGGCGGTGATCTGGCCCAGGTCGTCCACGGTGGCCACGCTGGAATCGGAGGAAGTCCAAATTTCCCCCTTATCCGCTGCGTCCTCCGGGGACATGGTGACGATGGGCGTCTGGCTCTCCCCCAAATCCAGGGTAACGGCATATGTGTCCAGGGAAATGCCGGTTACCTGCCCCGGTTCCTCTGTCTCGGCGCTTTCCCCGCTGTCCTCCGACGATGCACAGGCAGTGATTCCGCAAATCAGAAGCATTGCCGCCAGGGTGACGGACAATATGTGCAGCCATGTTTTCATTGATTCTCTGCTTTTCATATGCTTTCCTCCCAAAAAGCCAAAATCCCCTTCTTTTCAACAGGATACCACCTTCCATCTGAAATTGCAAACCTTTCCATTATTCTTTCAGATTTCCCGCCGGTCATACCGAGAGCAGTTGTTTTTCTCCGGGGCAGACCAGAAAACTGCCTCCTGCTTTTTGGACAAAACACAAGGACGCCGTCCTTGTGAGACGGCGTCCTGCATGCGAACAGATGAAACTATCCGCAGTGATTCACTTGAAATTGCAGCAACCTCAGTCGTTGCGGCCGTGCCATTTCCATTCCATGATTTCGGGCAGATCCTGACCCTTGTCGGCGATATAGTTGGTGTGCTCCACCAAAGTATCCCGCATCTTCTGGATCAGGTAAGCGCCACGGTTGCCCAGCTGGGGCAGCTGCTGCACAGCGTCGATGACCAGGTGGAACCGGTCGATCTCGTTCTGTACCCGCATATCGAAGGGAGTGGTGATGGTGCCTTCTTCCTGATAGCCGTGAACGTGTACGTTCTGGTTGTGCCGGCGGTACATCAATTCATGGATCAGGCGGGGATAGCCGTGGAAGGCAAAGATGATGGGCTTATCCTTGGTGAACAGGGAATCGTAATCCGCATCGGTCATGCCGTGGGGATGCTTGTCGTGAGATTCCATCTTCATCAGGTCAACCACGTTGATAAACCGAATCTTCAGTTCCGGCAGGTTGTCCCACAGAATGGTGACAGCAGCCAGAGTTTCCAGAGTCGGAGTGTCGCCGCAGCAAGCCATGACCAGGTCAGGTTCGCAGCCCTGATCGTTGGAGGCCCACTCCCAGATGCCGATGCCCTGGGTGCAGTGCTTGACAGCCTGATCCATGGTCAGCCACTGGGGACGGGGGTGCTTGGAAGTAACCAGCACGTTGACGTAGTTGCGGCTGCGTGCGCAGTGGTCGTAGCAGCTCAGCAGGCAGTTGGTGTCCGGGGGCAGATACATGCGCACCACGTCCGCCTTCTTGTTGGCAACGTGATCCAGGAAACCGGGGTCCTGGTGGGTGAAGCCGTTGTGGTCCTGCTGCCATACGTTGGAGGACAGGATATAGTTCAGAGAAGAAATCTTCTGTCTCCAGGGCAGTTCGCTGGTGACCTTCAGCCACTTTGCGTGCTTGCTGAACATGGAGTCCACCACACGAATGAAGGCTTCGTAGCTGGCGAAGAAGCCGTGACGGCCGGTGAGCAGGTAGCCTTCCAGCCAGCCTTCGCAGAGATGTTCGCTGAGCATACCGTCCATAACACGGCCATCGTGGGACAGGAACTCGTCGTTGTCCAGCAGATCCGCATTCCAGTCACGGTTGGTTTCTTCAAACACCGCGCCCAGACGGTTGGACATGGTTTCGTCAGGCCCAAAGATACGGTAGTTCCGCTCATCTTTGTTGAGCTTGAAGATGTCCCGGACGAATTTGCCCAGTTCGATCATATCCTGAGCTTCCACGCTGCCCGGATAGGGAACGTCCACCGCATACTTGCGGAAGTCGGGCATACGCAGATCCTTCATCAGCAGGCCGCCGTTGGCATGGGGGTTCGCACCCATGCGGCGGTTGCCCTTGGGAGCCAGAGCCTTCAGTTCGGGAATCAGCTTGCCGTTTTCGTCAAACAGCTCTTCCGGCTTGTAGCTGAGCATCCACTCTTTGAGCTGATCCAGGTGTTCCGGCTGGGACATATCCATGGGAACCTGGTGAGCACGGAAGGTGCCTTCGATCTGCTTGCCGTCCACCACTTTGGGGCCGGTCCAGCCCTTGGGGGTGCGCAGCAGGATCATGGGCCAAACGGGACGTTCGGTGACGCCGTCTTCCCGGGCAGCCTTCTGGTTGGCTTTGATCTTTTCCACACAAACGTCCAGGGTTTCAGCCATGCGCTTGTGCATATCCATGATGTCTTCGCCTTCCTGGTACTCCACAAAGTGGGGTTCCCAGCCGCAGCCTTCAAAGAACTTCTGGCATTCTTCCTTGGAAATACGGGAGAAGACAGTGGGGTTGGAGATCTTGTAGCCGTTCAGGTGCATAATCGGCAGAACGGCGCCGTCGGTGACAGGGTTGAGGAACTTATTGGAGTGCCAGGCAGTGGCCAGCGGGCCGGTTTCGGCTTCGCCGTCGCCCACGATGCAGGCAACCACCAGTTCCGGGTTATCGAACACAGCGCCGAATGCGTGGGCCATGGAGTAACCCAGCTCGCCGCCTTCGTTGATGGAACCGGGCGTTTCCGGAGCTACATGGCTGGAAATTCCGCCGGGGAAGGAGAACTGCTTGAACAGCTTCTTCATGCCTTCCACGTCTTCGCTGACATTGGGATACACTTCGCTGTAGCTGCCTTCCATATAGGTGTTGGCAACCATGAAGTTTCCTCCGTGGCCAGGACCGGAAATATAGATCATATCCAGATCATACTTGTTGATGATACGGTTGAGATGACAGTAAATAAAGTTCTGTCCGGGAACCGTACCCCAGTGACCAACGATTTTTTTCTTCACGTGATCCATGGTCAGAGGCTCACGCAGAAGCGGGTTGTCCAGCAGATACAGCTGACCGGCA
>CAZWNI010000164.1:0-3572 GCA_964635385.1 uncultured Oscillospiraceae bacterium | reverse complement strand
GAAACAAGCCTTCGGCGTGTTTCTGACTAAAAACTTTTATGTTTTACTTTTTCTACAGCCTGGTTTTTTATGTCCATTGAAAAACTACCCACATCTGAAAACTTCCCCCAAACCATCTTGCAAAATGTTCCGCTATGCTTTACAATAAAGGTATCATTTCCGGAAGGGGTGCATTGATAAACCGCCTTTTCTGCAATAACAGGGGGGAGTCCCGGTATGTCCACCGATTTATTGGGAGAATTAAAGCAGCGTTACAGCCAGTTTTCCAAAAGCCAGCGCCGGATCGCCGACTACATTTTGGAGCACTACAGCAAAGCCGCCTACCTTACCGCCGCCCGGCTGGGAGAGCAGGCCCAGGTCAGCGAGTCCACGGTGGTGCGGTTTGCCTTTGAACTGGGCTACGACGGCTACCCCGCCTTGCAGGCCGCCTTGCAGGAAACGGTGCGCGGCAAGCTCACCAGCCTTCAGCGAATGGAGGTGGCGGGGGACCGGCAGGAAGAGGGGGCGTCGGTGCTGGACCAGGTGCTGAACAAGGACGTGGAGCAGATCTACCGCACCTTGGAGCAGACCGACCGCGCCGCCTTTACCGGGGCGGTGGAGTCCATTCACCGGGCCAGAACCGTTTACCTGCTGGCCAGCGGAAGCGCCGCCTTTTTGGCGGGGTTTCTCAACTTTTATTTCCGGTTGGTGCTGCCCAATGTGCGCTTGATCCAAAGCGCTTCCGCTTCGGAGGTGTTTGAGCAGATCCTCCGGGTGGGGAAGGGGGATATTGTCATCGGCATTTCCTTCCCCCGATACTCCAAAAAGACGGTGAACGCCCTGCGCTACGCCCGGAAAAACGGCGCCCAGGTGGTGGCCATCACCGACAGCGAGTTTTCCCCCCTGGCGGCCCAGGCGGACTACCTGCTTCTGGCCCGCAGCGACATGGTGTCCTTTGCGGACAGTTTGGTGGCTCCGCTGAGCCTGGTCAACGCCCTGATTGCGGCGGTGGGACAGTGCCGGCAGGAGGAGACCCGCCGGGTGTTTGACCGGCTGGAGGAGATTTGGGCGGAGTACGATGTGTACGCCAAAGCGGAGGAAGAAGATGGAGTATGATGTGATTGTGGTGGGGGCTGGCCCGGCGGGAATGCTGGCCGCCGCCACCGCCGCCCGGTACGGCAGGAAGGTGCTGCTGCTGGAACACCAGGAGCGCCCCGGCCGGAAGCTGGGGATTACCGGCAAAGGGCGGTGCAATCTCACCAACCGCTCCGGCACGGACCGGATTGTAGCGGCCTTTCCCAGGGGAGGGCGGTTTTTGTACAGCGCCGTCAGCCGGTTTACCCCGGAAGATGTCATGGAGCTGTTTGAGAGTCTGGGCGTGCCTTTGAAAACCGAACGGGGCAACCGGGTGTTTCCCCAAAGCGACAGAGCCAGGGACGTGGTGGAGGCACTGGTCCGCTATGTCAAGGACAGCGGGGCGGTTCTGCAAACCAACGCCCACGTCCACCAGCTTTTGCTGGAAAACGGGGCAGTTGCCGGGGTGGCCTGCCGCACCCGGCAGGGGGAGGAGACCTTTTCCGCCCCCAAGGTGCTGCTGGCCGGGGGAGGGCTTTCCTATCCCGGCACCGGCAGCGACGGAAGCTGCTATGCCCTGGCCAAACAGGCGGGACACTCCATCACCCCCCTGTCGGCCAGCCTGGCGCCCATTGTCACGGCGGAGGACTGGCCCGGGCAGGCCCAGGGATTGAGCTTAAAAAACGTCTCCCTCACCGTCACCGATGGGGTGACCGGCAAGAAGGTGTTTGCCAAGCAGGGGGAGATGCTGTTCACCCACTTCGGGGTGTCCGGGCCGTTGGTGCTGTCCGCCTCGGTGTGGATACGGCCCATGGAGCCGGGGCGGTACACCCTTTCCATCGACCTGAAGCCCGCCCTGACCCCGGAACAGCTTGACGCCCGTTTGGTGCGGGAGTTTGAGGAGCATTCCAACCGGGATTTCTGCAACGCCCTGGACGGCCTGCTGCCCAAAAAGCTCATTGACCCCATAGTGGCCCTGTCCGGTATCCCCGCCCGCCAAAAGGCAAACGCCGTCACCAAAGCCCAGCGGCAAAAGCTGGGCGGGCTGCTGAAACATTTGACCCTCACCGCCAAAGAATTTCGCCCCATTGCGGAAGCCATCGTCACCGGAGGCG
The DNA here is from genome assembly GCA_964635385.1 of uncultured Oscillospiraceae bacterium. Classification (GTDB taxonomy): domain Bacteria; phylum Bacillota; class Clostridia; order Oscillospirales; family Ruminococcaceae; genus Egerieicola. The sequence goes on along the minus strand of CAZWNI010000164.1, from coordinate 1,404 downwards.
GGGTGTCCTTAAAAGAGGTTTCCCCCAAGACCATGGAAAGCAAGCTGGTAAAGGGGCTGTACTTTGCCGGGGAACTGCTGGACGTGGACGGCTACACCGGGGGGTTCCACCTGCAAATGGCCTTTTCCACCGGCTATGCCGCCGGGGAAGCCATGGGGAGATGGGACGGCATAGAGGAAACGGTATCACCGAAAGGAGAATGATTATGAAACGCTATCTGAATGCGGCTTGGTTTTCGATTGTACTGCTTTTGCTGGGAATTACCTGGCTGTTGCCGGAGGAGGTGCTCTGGCTGGTGGTAAAAACGGTGCTGCTGGCGCTGGTCATTGCACTGCTGGTTTGGCGGATTCTCAGCGGCCGGAACCGCCGGGCCGGGCGGGAGCAAACGCCGCCCCGGGTGTACACCTGGCAGTATAAGCTCTACCGGGTGCTGTCCATATTGTCGGCAGTCCTGTACCTGGCAGGCGGGGTGGTCACCATTGCGGACAGGTTCCTGGTTCTGGACGCCGGCTGGTGCGTCTGGCTGTTTGCGGTGGGGCTGGCGCTGGGAGTTTTCTCCCTGGCGCTGTCCCTCTGGGACGAAACCATTGACCCGGCGTAACGGCAAGGAGAGGGAAAATGAAAAAACGTTTTAACGAAGACTTGTATTATCCCCTGGTCACCCTGCTGATGGGGGTGGTGCGGCTGCTGCCGGATTCCGGCGCCTGGTGGTGGATTGTGGAACTGGTGGTGGATCTGGCGTTGCTGCTGATGGTGGGGCTGAGCCTGTTTCTGCTGGTGAAAAAGCAGGAAGACCCCTTCCACACCAAGCCTGCCGCTTTTGTGCTGATCGCCCTGGGGCTTTTGGACTACAGCGTCTTTACCGTGCTGGAAATCGCCGGGGTGGAAACCGGAATCTGGAACACCATCGGGGCGGCAGCCGGAATGGCGCTGGGGGCGGCGGCCATGGTGCTTACCATCGTTTATCTGGCCCAGAAAAAGTCCGGGCAGTCCAAGTAAAGGGAGGGAGTCAAGATGAGCCATTGGGAAAGCTCCTGCACCTGTACCGATTTGGCCTGTCCCTGCCACCCCTCCCGGCACGAGCTGGGCTGCACCCCCTGCGTTCGGAAAAACTTAAAGCAGGGGGAGATCCCCGCCTGCTTTTTCAAAAAGGTGGACGACGCCGGCAAGCCGGAAGCCTATTTCTTTGAAAACTTTGCCGACTGGGTGAAGGAGCATGGAGGAAAAGGTTAGGGTTGACAAATCCATCAAAACCCGGTATCCTAAAACCGTAAGTCAGACGGCCGCCTTTTTGCATCCGGCGGCTGTTTTCTTTTTCTGCCAATTTTACCTATGGAAGGTGAAGCCTTATGCGTATGCGCAATAAACCCTGGGCCAAAGGGGAGCTGGAGGCCTGCCCCTACT
>CAZWNI010000163.1:0-3581 GCA_964635385.1 uncultured Oscillospiraceae bacterium | reverse complement strand
ACCGTTGTCGGCTTGTCCTTTTCTGTTTCCAGTATAGCAGTTTTTTTCGTTTTTGTCAAGGAGGCGGCTTCCTTGGAGAACGACAGAATATCTTTATGATTCAGAAGCAAAAGGAGGTACGCCCATGTCTACCCCTGTGGTAGCGGTGGTGGGACGGCCCAATGTGGGCAAGTCCACCCTGTTCAATAAACTCATCGGCCACCGGCTCAGCATTGTGGAGGACACCCCCGGCGTTACCCGGGACCGGATCTACGCCCCCTGCGAATGGAGCGGGCGGAAGTTTCTGCTGGTGGACACCGGCGGGTTGGAGCCACACAGCAACGACCCTATCCTTACCCAGATGCGGCGGCAGGCTCAGTTGGCCATGGAAGCCGCTTCGGTGATTATTTTGGTTGCCGACGTTCGGGACGGGGTCACCGCCAACGACATGGAGGTGGCCCAGATCCTGCAAAAAAGCGGCAAACCGGTGGTGCTCTGCGTCAACAAGTGCGACTCCATCGGTACCCTGCCGGCGGAATATTATGAATTTTACAATCTGGGTCTGGGAGACCCCATTCCCGTTTCCTCCGTCCACGGCACCGGCACCGGCGATTTGCTAGATGCGGTACTGGACAACCTTCCCCCTTTCCAGCCGGAGCAGTAGAAGGAGGAGGTGGTGAAGGTGGCTGTGGTGGGCAAGCCCAACGTTGGTAAGTCCATCCTGATCAACCGGATCGCCGGAGAAGAGCGGGTCATTGTCTCCGATGTGGCGGGCACCACCCGGGACGCCACCGACATTCCTATCCACAACCAGCACGGGGATTTCCTCTTTATTGACACAGCCGGAATGCGCCGGAAAAGCCGGGTGCTGGAAAAGATCGAGCAGTACAGCGTGCTTCGGGCCCAGATGGCAGTGGACCGCAGTGACGTCTGCTGTATCCTGTTGGACGCCACGGTGGGGTTCACCGAGCAGGACAGCAAGGTGGCAGGCTATGCCCACGAACAGGGCAAGGGCTGTATCATCGTCATCAACAAGTGGGACGCAGTGGAGGACAAAACCGGCAAAACCATGCAGGAGATGGTGGATAAGCTGAAAAAGGACTTTTCCTTTATGAGTTACGCCCCCTTTTTGTTCCTCTCCGCCAAAACCGGCCAGCGGGTGGATAAGCTCTTCCCTTTGATTCAGGAGGTGGCCAGGCAGAACAGGGTGCGGATCAACACCGGCGTCCTCAACGAACTGCTGGCGGCGGCCACCAGCCGGGTACAGCCCCCCAGCGATAGGGGCAAGCGGCTGAAGATCTACTACATGACCCAGGCCTCCACCAAGCCCCCTACCTTTGTGGCCTTCGTCAACCGCAAGGAACTGTTCCACTTCTCCTACCAGCGCTACCTGGAAAACCAGATCCGGGACGCGTTCGGCCTGATGGGCACCCCTATCCGGTTGGTGGTGCGGCAGAGAAGCGGGGCAAGTTCAGATGTGTAACGGTCGTGAATGAATATCGGAATCCCAGTTTATCCTCTTATGCAAGAAAGCTGCGCACTTCCATGACTAAGGAAGAACGGCACTTATGGTATGATTTTTTTAAGGAATTGCCAGTAACAGTCCGCCGCCAAAAGATTTTCGGCCCTTATATCGTGGATTTCTACTGCGCTGAAGCCAGGTTGGTGATTGAGCTGGACGGTTCTCAACACTACGAATGGGAAGGGCAAGAAAAGGATCAGGTTCGAGACCGCTATTTGCAGAGTTTGGGGCTGACAGTATTGCGATATTCTAATTTGCAAGTTCGGCAAGAATTTGAAAGCGTGTGCCAAGATATTTGGAATCATATTCCATCGCTGCAAGCAAAGGCTTCTCCTCAAGGAGAAGCTGGCAAGGCGAAGCCTTGACTGATGAGGTGGCGGCACGGATGCGCTGGTTTGCATTCGGAAAAGTGTAGCAGAGATTTTTGCTTTTCTGTTATACTTTTTTAGGCTCATATTTTTCCCTTTTCACCTCATCCGACCATGCCTTCGGCATGCCCACCTTCCCCTTGAGGGGAAGGCATTGTTGGGGAAATTTGAAATTTCTCAAATTGTTTGTAGATAAAAACCATTTTGCTTCCATCGTATCATAAGAAAAAAGGAGAATTCCCATGTTATATTCTGATTCCCCCCTGCTGATCGTCCTCTTTTTAACAGGCATTGCCATTCTCAGCTACCTGTTCGGCAGTGTAAACTTTGCCATTGTCTGGACCCGTGTCTTTCTCCACGACGACATTCGCAAGTACGGAAGCGGCAACGCCGGCATGACCAACGTGCTTCGCACCGTGGGCAAAGGGGCGGCGGCCCTGACCCTGCTGGGAGACATTGCCAAAGGCGTGCTGTCGGTGCTGGTGGCCCAACTGGTGTTCACCCTGCTGGTTCCAGCCCCCTTCTTCTGCGTGCTGGCGAAGTATCTGGCCGCCTTCGGCGCTTTGATGGGCCATCTGTTCCCCCTGTACTACGGCTTCAAAGGCGGCAAAGGGGTGGCGGTCAGCGCCGGAGCCATGCTGATGCTGGCGCCCTGGGTGTTTTTGTGCTGTCTGGGCGTGTTTCTGATTGCGGTGGCAATCAGCCGGTATGTGTCCCTGGGGAGCATTTTGTCCGCTGTGGCCTATCCGGTGTTTATCTTCCTGTTCGGCTTTTTCTGGACCCCCCATTCCTATTGGCTTTTGGAAACGGCCTGCGCAGCGGTGCTGGGGATCATTGTCATCGCCATGCACCACGAAAACATCGGCCGTTTGATCCACGGCAACGAGCGGAAGATCGGCGAAAAAAAGGAAAAATAACGGTGTAACCCGGACGCTTCGGCTTCCGGGTACGGCTGTTTTTGAAAGAAAAATTTCATTGCAGAGGTGTGTCTTATGAATCCAGTGTTTATTGTCGGTTCCGGCGGCTTCGGGACCTCTCTGGCGGTGCTGCTGGACCAGTGCGGCATTCCGGTGAGCCTGTACAGTGCCTTCCCCCAGGAACTGGAAGCCATTGCCCGGGACGGGGAAAACAAAAAGCTGCTCCCCGGCATTCCGGTGCCCAAAACCATTCATCTGACTCCGGAAAAGGAGGAGGCCAGGGACGTTCCCCTGGTGGTTTTTGCAGTGCCCAGCGGGGCGGTGCGGCCGGTGGCCCAGTCCTTTGCCGGGATATTGGCTCCCGACACGGTGATCGTCAACGTGGGCAAGGGCTTTGAGCCATCTACCCAAAAGCGGCTCAGCGTGGTGCTGAAGGAGGAGTTTTCCGCAAACCCTGTGGTAGTGCTGTCCGGCCCCTCCCACGCCGAGGAGATCGCTTTGGGGGTGCCCACCACTGTGGTGGCGGCATCGGAGGACCATAACGCCGCCCTGCTGGTACAGCAGAGCCTGATGCAGAAAAACCTGCGGATCTACCTCAACGACGACGTGCTGGGGGTAGAACTGGGAGGCGCTTTGAAAAACATCATCGCCCTGGCTGCCGGCATCTTGGACGGCATGAAGATTGGGGACAACGCCCGGGCCGCCCTTATGACCCGGGGTCTGGCGGAGATCACCCGGCTGGGTACCGCTATGGGCGCCAGAGCCGCCACCTTCCTGGGTCTGGCGGGCATGGGG
>CAZWNI010000162.1:1431-3582 GCA_964635385.1 uncultured Oscillospiraceae bacterium | reverse complement strand
CCTGAAAAAAGCAAAGAAAAAAGCGCCGGCGCCCCTTTGTCCCGTCATTGACAAACGCCCCCGGCCCTGCTACAATAAGTCCAGACATCTATCACAAAAAGAGAGGGAATTTTCTATGTCCAATACAGTCCGCACCCGATTTGCCCCCAGCCCCACCGGGTATATGCATGTGGGCAACCTGCGCACTGCGTTATACGCCTATCTGCTGGCGAAAAAGAACTGCGGCTCCTTTATCCTCCGCATTGAGGACACCGACCAGGAACGGTATGTGGAAGGGGCGGTGGACATCATCTACAACACCCTGAAGCAAGCCGGCCTGCAGTGGGACGAAGGCCCGGACGTAGGCGGCCCGGCAGGCCCCTATATCCAGAGCCAGCGCATGGGAATGTTCAAGCAGTACGCCGAGCAACTGGTGGAAAGCGGCCACGCCTACTACTGCTTCTGCGACAAAGACCGGCTCACCGAACTGCGGGAGATCCAGCAGGCCAGCGGCATTCCGCCTATGTACGACGGCCACTGCCGAAGCCTGTCCAAGGAAGAGATCCAGGAAAAACTGGACGCCGGCATTCCCTATGTGATCCGGCAGAAGTGTCCCCGGGAAGGTACCACCTCCTTTGAGGACGCCGTGTTCGGCACCATCACCGTGGACAACTCCACTCTGGACGACCAGATTCTGATTAAAACCGACGGTATGCCCACCTACAACTTCGCCAACGTGGTGGACGACCACACCATGGGCATCACCCACGTCATTCGAGGCAACGAGTACCTTTCCTCCACCCCCAAGTACAACCTGCTGTACCAGGCCTTCGGCTGGGACGTGCCGGTGTACATTCACTGCCCCCCGGTGATGAAGGACGCCACCCACAAGCTCTCCAAGCGCAACGGGGACGCTTCCTTTGAGGACCTGCTCGCCAAGGGCTACCTCACCGAAGCGGTGGTGAACTACATCGCCCTGCTGGGCTGGGCTCCCAAGGGGGAAAACGAAATTTTCACCCTGGAAGAGCTGGTCCAGGAGTTCGACGTGGCGGGCATCAGCAAGTCCCCCGCCATCTTCGACACCCAGAAGCTGAAAGCCATCAACGGCGCTTATATCCGCAAGCTGAGCGTGGAGGAGTTTTTGGATAAGGCCCTGCCCTATATCCGCCAAACCTGCAAGCGGGAGGACATCGACCTGAAACTGCTGGCCCAGATGCTCCAGCCCCGCACCGAGCTGTTCACCGACATTCCCGATCAGGTGGACTTCATCGACGCCCTGCCGGACTACGACCTGGAAATGTACCGGCACAAAAAGATGAAAACCAACCCGGAAAACTCCCTGGTGAGTTTGAAGGAACTGCTCCCTGCCCTGGAAGCCATTGACGAAGCGGACTGGAACCTGGAAAAGATCCACGACGTCTGCTTTGAGGTCATCGGCAGGCTGGGGGTCAAGAACGGGGTGGTGCTGTGGCCCTTGCGCACCGCCATCTCCGGCAAGCAGTTCACCCCCGGCGGCGGCATCGACCTGGCGGAAATCCTGGGCAAGCAGGACACCATCGCCCGCATGAAAGACGGCATTGCCCGGCTGGAAGCGGCGGCGGGACAGGAAGGGTAAGGCTGTCTTGCCGCAACCCGTTCCTCTAAAACAATATAGAAGAAACACCGGTATCCTTGTACTGCCCTAAAACGAGCAGTAAGACAGGATACCGGTTTTATTTGACAGAATACGCCGCTTTCCTTATAATAACAAGTACGACGAAAGTCTACTCGGAATATTGCTTTGATATTTCGGGGGAAGGACGAAGCCCGCAGGCGGTTCGCCTGCGAAACGGTAAGCGGTTAGCCCCCTCATTTGTTTCATTTCTTGCCACGTTCGGCGTGAGATTAAAATGGGGGTGAGTGAATTTGACGTCTAAAGAATTGCTGTCCTCCGTGGAAAGGAGGAAGCGGCATGAACTACGTTACTTGGTCGGATCTGTTCTTGTTTTTGACATGGATTGTTACTGCCATCGGCGTATTTTATGGTATTTGGACAAAACGAAAGTAACCGCTCAAATTTGGCCCCTTGAACGGTTACTTAACTTTAGCCGATAGGGACTAACCGTTTCCGGCTTCGTCCTTTTTCTGTTTTTAGGATACCACGTTTCCCCAATTCTGTCAAGGCAGAACTTT
>CAZWNI010000162.1:0-1421 GCA_964635385.1 uncultured Oscillospiraceae bacterium | reverse complement strand
TTCCGTAGGCCGCCCTTTCCTTTCACACACACCCCAGGAGTTGAGCCAGATTCATTTGACAGAATACGCCGCTTTCCTTATAATAACAAGTACGACGAAAGTCTACTCGGAATGCCCTCTGGCATTTCGGGGACAGAAGGACGAAACAAACAGCGATAGCGGTTGGCTCCCTTCTATGTGAAAACTCGTGCCACGAATAAGACGTGAGATTTTGCAGAAAGGAAGGTGAGCGATTTCTGAATTGGAACAGAGGTTTGGCTTCCTATTTTCTGCAAGGAAAGGGAAACCATGAGCTACCTTCAATGGGAGCAGCTGCTCCGGTTTTGGGCCATACAGGTTCAATTCTGGGGTATTTTCTATTCCGCTGCCACCCTGATAGCGACTTACTGGACAAAAAAGAAATAACCGCTTGACCATGGCAAGTTTAGCGGTTACTTCTTAACCAAAACTGGGCCAACTGTTATCCGTTTCGCCCTTCTGTTTTTATTATACCCATTTTTTGAAGTACTGTCAAGTCGAATTGCGGTCATTCTGTTTGACCGCAAAGCGAGTCTGGATTGCTCAGCGAAGCTCCAGGGAGATCACTCGGTTTTTGCGCAGCAAAATGCCGCCCATAATTTAGGGGCGGCAAGAGTGGTCTCCAACAGGCCGGCGAAGCCGATTCGGTTAATGATAGGTATCCGCATCGGCAAACCCTTCCTGGAAGGAGTCCAGATACTTAAAGCTCAAACCCGTTCCCCGGCTCACTGCGCCGATGGGTTCCTCCACCACTTCCACCGGAATGTTGATCTCGTCCCGGATCAAATCAGGCAAACCCCGGATCAGGCTTCCGCCGCCGGTCATGTGAATGCCGCTGGAGTAGATGTCCCCCACCAGCTCCGGCGGGGTCAGCTCCAGCACCTGCTTGATCTTCTGCACAATCTTGTCCGCCAAAGGCCGCAGCACTTCGCAGAGGGTGGCTTCGTCCACCTGAATAGCCTGGGGGTACACCGTCAGCAGGTTCCTGCCCTTGACGGTGCAGGTGTTGGAGGGGTCGGGCCGATACACACAGCCTATCTGCTTTTTCACATCTTCCGCCGTCCGCTGGCCGATGGACAGCTTGTAGCGGTTGAGGAAAAACCGGATAATTTCTTCGTCAAAGCTGTTGCCCGCCACCTTCAGGGATTGGCTGATCACAACGCCGTTCATGCTGATTACCGCCACATCGGTGGTGCCGCCGCCGATGTCCACCAGCAGGTTGCCCCTGGGCTTCAAAATGTCGATGCCGGCGCCCAGCGCCGCCGCAATGGGCTCTTCGATGAGGTACACCTTCCGTGCCCCCGCCGCCAGGGCCGCCTCCACCACCGCCCGGCGCTCCACGTCGGTGGTGACGCTGGGGATACAGATGACGATCCGGGGCTTGATGACGAAATGTCCGCAAA